>JBIKTT010000101.1:0-6826 GCA_044347925.1 Phycisphaerales bacterium | reverse complement strand
CCGCCAAGGACAAGAAGAAAGACGAAAAGAAAGAAGAGAAGAAGGAAGAACCCAAGAAGGAAGAGAAGCACGCCGACGCCAAAGCCGAAGGCAAGCCCGACCAGCCGAAGACCGACGAAGCCAAAAAGGACGAGCCGAAGAAAGACGAGGCAAAGAAGGACGAGCCCAAGAAGGACGAACCCAAAAAGGTCGAGATCGTCCTCGATGGCATCCGCGAACGGCTCTATGAGGTCCCCGTCGCCAAGGGCAATTACGGCAACCTGAACGTCACGGACAAAGCGATCTTCTTCACGTCGCGCGACACCGACCCCTCCTCGCCGACGAACCTGCAGAGCTTCCCGATCTCGAACGACAGCCCCGAGCAGAAGACCGTCGTCGATGCGATCAACGGGTACCAGTTCTCGCAGGACGGCAAGAAGATCCTCGTCCGCAAGGGCGACACCTACTCGATCATCGACGCCAACCCCGGCAAAGCCGACCTCGAGAAAAAGAACGTCGATCTTTCCGGCTGGCGCCTGAGCTTGCCCCCGCGTGAAGAGTTCCGCCAGATGTACACCGAGTCGTGGCGTCTCCTCCGCGACTACTTCTACGACCCCGGGATGCACGGCGTGAACTGGAAAGCCATGCACGACAAGTACCTGCCGTGGGTCGAGCGTGTCCGGGCCCGGGCCGAGCTTTCCGACATCATGACGCACCTGACGGGCGAGCTTTCGGCCCTGCACCACTTCGTGCGCGACGGCGACACGCGCGAGGGGACGGACCAGATCCCGCTCTCCTCGCTCGGCTGCGTGCTCACTCGCGATGAGGCGAAGGGCGGGTACGTCATCTCCGACATCTACGAGAACGATCCGGACGAGCCGAGCATGACCGCTCCCATCGCCCGCCCGCATGTCGCCGGCAAGGAAGGCGACGTCATCGAGATGATCGACGGCGTGCCGGTGCTGACCGTGCAGGATCCGGCGGCTCTGCTCCGGGCCAAAGCCGGCCGGCAGGTCCTCATCCGCATCAAGCCCGCAGCGGGCGGGGATTCTCGCGACGCGATCGTGACGCCGATCTCTCTCGGCGCCGAAAGCGACCTGCGGTACCACAGCTGGGAGTACACCCGCCGCCTCAAGGTCGATGAACTGAGCAAGAACCAGATCGGCTACCTGCACCTCAGGGCCATGGGCGGGAGCGACTTCACGAACTTCGTCAAGGGGTACTACCCCGTCTTTGACCGCCAGGGCCTCATCATCGACGTCCGCAACAACCGCGGCGGCAACATCGACAGCTGGATCCTGTCCAAGCTCATGCGCAAAGCGTGGATGACCTGGAGCCAGCGCGTCGGCCAGGCCCCCAACTGGAACATGCAGTACGCGTTCCGCGGACACATGATCCTCCTCTGCAACGAGCGGACGGCCAGCGACGGCGAAGCGATCGCCGACGGGTTCCGCCGCTTGGGGCTGGGCAAGGTGCTGGGCACGCGGACGTGGGGCGGAGAGATCTGGCTCACGTCGAGCAACACGCTGGTGGATCGCGGGATCGCGACCGCCGGCGAGTTCGGCGTCTGGGGCCCCGAGGGCACGTGGCTGATCGAAGGCCGCGGCGTCGAGCCCGACATCGTCATCGACAACCCGCCGCACGCGACGTTCAAGGGCGAGGATGCGCAGCTCAAAGCGGCGGTCGACTATCTCCAGAAGCTCATCGCCGAGAAACCGATCCCGCCGGTCGAGCGTCCGGCCTACCCGGACAAGAGCTTTAGGAACAAGTAGCCGCCCGCGCGGTCATCAGGAAGGAACCTCGATGTCAATCCTGCGCCTCAGCGCCGACCGGGACGAGATGTACGCGCCCGACGCCGACGGTACGTTCATCGCCGGGCCCTACGACCCCAAGCGTCACGTCGGCGAACTCGGTGAGTCCCCGTCCAAAGGCAGTGTCTACACCATGAAGCCGCCGGCCGGACTCGCCAAGCACCTGCAGGCCGTCCTGCCCGGCAAAATCTCGGCCCTACCCGCGACCAAGCCCGTGGTCATCATGATCCACGGGTTCCTCTTCAATCCGTTCGAAGCCCTGCTCTCCAAGCGATCCGAGTGCGACAACCCGCACTTCCGCGTCTTCCATTTCGACGACGTGGACCCGATCGAAGACAACGAGCGCCACTTCACGCCGTGGCCCAAGCGGCTTGGGTTCCTGGACCAGGACCAGGGCGCGGACGGGCTCGCCGTCGGGTTCGGCTGGCTTTCGAACCCCGGGTTCGCCAAGTCGATGCTGGACGGTTTCAAGAACTTCTACTCCCGGGCGTACGACTACGCGACGGAGGTGGCTTGGCTCCTGGTGCACACGATCGATCAGCTTCACACTGCGCTCGCGGCCGAGGGCAAGGAGCGCAAGATCGATCTGTTCTGCCACTCGCTGGGGTCGCGGGTCGTGATCCACGCGATCAAGCTCGCCGCCCGCCGCAACATGGAGCACGTGCTTAAGCAGCTCGACCGGGTCATCATCCTCGGCGGCGCCGAATACGTCCGCGACGCGCAGGAGATGTTCCACGAGGTGCTCAGGCTTTGCCCCAAGCCGGCGGACGGCCCCCGGTTCTACAACGTCGGCTGCCGCGAGAATGACGTGCTCGACCTGCTCGGCGAGAACTTCGGCCCCCGCGGGTTCGGCGCGCACGACGTGGTCGGCCACGACGGCCTTGGCTTCTCCGAAACCGGCAACCGGTGGATCGACCTGCAGATCGATAGCCCCAAGCTCGCGGACTGGGCCAAGAAGAAGTTCAAGTGGACCCTCATGGGCGATGGGCCCCGCGTGTGGGATCACTGGTACTACTACACGCACGAGCCGAACTGCAGGCTTTACAAAGCGATCCTGCGGCAGCGGGCCGCGTGGGACATCAAGACCCTCATGGACGCGGGGATCCCCACGGGCATCCAATAACGTCTGGAACGCGTTTCATTTTGCGGGTGAAATCACGGTTTGGTTCTTTTCGCGGATCTGGTCGCATCTGGCGCTCGTTCCTACAGTTGCGGGTCCCCCAATTTCACGGGCGGACCATGGAAACCGCCGCACATGACGACCATCGCCAAAGACATGCACGGGGCCGGCTCTTTCAGCCATCCCGAGAACACTTCCCGTCCGAAGAACGCCCCGCGCCAGAGCGATTCGCTCCCGGACGCGACCTTGGTGAAGTGGCTCCGCGACATGATGCTCATCCGCGAGTTCGAGATGCGGTGCGCCCAGTCGTACCAGCAGGCCAAGATCGGCGGTTTCTGCCACCTCTATACCGGGCAGGAAGCCGTCGCCGTCGGCACGATCAACAGCCTCAACCACGATGACCCGATCGTCACCGCCTACCGCGACCACGGCCACGCTCTCGCCCGCGGCATGAGCCCCGAAGCGTGTATGGCCGAGATGTACGGCAAGATCACCGGCTGCGCCAAGGGCAAGGGCGGGTCGATGCACATGTTCGACCGGCCCAACTGGCTCTTCGGCGGCCACGGCATCGTCGGCGCCCAGACCCCGCTGGGCACGGGCCTCGCGTTCGCCGCTCGCTACGAGTGGGAAGTCCTCGGCACCAGCGTCGACGGCGGCCCGGCGAAGAAGAAGGTCGCTCTGGCGTTCCTCGGCGACGGCGCGCTCAACCAGGGCGCCCTGCACGAAGCCATGAACCTCGCCGGCCTCTACGGCATCCCCGTGATCTACGTCGTCGAGAACAACGGCTACTCCATGGGCACCGCCATTGAACGCGGCACCACGATGGCCCACGACCTGCGAGCCAAAGCCGCCGCGTACGGCATGCGCGGCGAGATCATCGACGGCTTCAGCGTCATCGACCTCTACGACCACTTCAAGGAAGTCGTCGACTACTGCCGCAACGAGCAGAAGCCCGCGTTCGTCGACCTCAAGACCTACCGCTACCTCGGCCACTCCATGTCCGACCCCCAGAAGTACCGCACCAAGGAGGAGGTCGAAGCCTTCAAGCAGAAGGACTCGATCGACCACCTCGCCGCGTACCTCATGAACGCCGAAACCCCCCGCGCCAAAAAGAAGGGCGGCCCTGTCCTCACCGAAGCCGAGTATCAGGCGATCCAGGCCGAGGTGAACGAAGCCGTCAAGCGCGGCGTCGACCACGCCGAAGCCGCCGAGGTCCCCGACCCGGCCACCGAGCTTTACGCCGACGTCTTCCTCAACCCCCAGCCGAACCTGTCCCCCAGCGCGGACTACGTCCACGGCGTGCGGAACCCGATGATCTGAGCATGGTCGAAGCAAGCACGAGATCTCACTGCCGAACTTTCCGCGTGCGGGATGTGGCCGTGATCGCGGGGCTCACCGCCGTGATGTTCTTGATGACATGGATCGTGATGACCGTGATGGCGATCGCAAGCACGGCGTCGAACCCAGCCGTCCGCCCGACCACTGGCGGCACGTTCGGCTTCTCCGCTCAAGAGTGGAACGGTGCCCTGGGATCGACTTGGTCCAAAGCCGCGATCTACACCGGTCTTGTCCTTCTGACTTGCGTGGTCGTGTACGGCATCGGCATGCTTCGACGGCGCTTGTTCCGTACCGAGACCACCTAATCAGGTGGATCTTCGCGGCGAGCGAGGATGTTGGGACGTCCAGTCCGAGCAGACCCCCCCGAACGTGAAGTTTGTCTTTGGAATCTGGTTGCGGGACGGTGGGCATCTGGTATGCTGAGGTACCCGGGGAGCTTCCCGGGAGTTCCCGTTGGCCGCTTGGCCCGCGGTGGTCGTTGTTGGTCGTGTGTCCATTGAAGACGTGACAGGAAGGAAGCCCATGCAAAGAGTTTCAGTGATGTGTTCCGCGGCTGCGTTGGTGGCTGCGGTTGGCCTTTCCTCGGCGATGGCGGTCGGTCCCGACGTGATCGTCGGCGATCTTCACCAGGTCCAGCGTTGGGGCACGTCCAACGGCCAGCAGGCCTACTCGGTGGGCACCGTCTCCTGCAACATCGGCGACGTGAACCTCCGCTGGATCGCGAGCACGAACCAGCACCCGGTCATCGGCCAGAACCTCTTCCGCTACAAGGATGGCCGGTTTGAGCAGCTCGGTCAGAGCTGGCTTAAACACGGGTTCTTCGCGCTCTCGGAAAGCCTCTGCTCGCGGTGCAACCCGACGGACGGCACCACCCTTGGCGTGGGCTGCTCCGACCCGTACTCGTCGGGCCTGAACGGCTCGCAGAACAGCCTCGGGCCGCGTTATCAGGTCAACGCGTTCACGGGCCACTTCCCGTACCCCGTGACGGGCGTTCCGAACGCCACCGGCCAGATGCGCCGTCTGCTCGTGAACAACGCGGACGTTGATCCGGCGCTGAACTCCGGCGCCCGGTACTTCGTCGAAGGTCAGTACGTGACGCCGGACGATGCGGCGGCCGGCAACGGCGGCAACAACGCTTCGTACCGCGAGGTCCGGTTCACCGGCAGCGGCTCCAGCTTCCCGATCAGCTTCGTCTCGGGCCAGACGACCCGCCGCATGCAGAACGGCCTGCGTGCGTGGAAGATCTGCGATCCGGACGTGACGATCCGCGAGGTCCGCGTTCCGGACGAGGGCACGTTCTGGGTCGGCTTCCGCGTGACGCAGTCCAACGGCCTGTACACCTACGAGTACGCGATCCAGAACCTCAACTCCGACCGCTCCGGCGGCGCCGTCCGCATGGACATCCCCGGCTGCGACCACGTGTCGAACCAAGGCTGGAAGGGCGTGGATTACCACTCCGGCGAGATCTGGTCCAACGCGGCGTGGATCACCGAGAAGGTCGGCAACCAGCTCGTCTGGCGCAGCCCGCAGACCTTCCTTCAGAACCCCAACACCAACGCTCTCCGCTGGGGCACGCTCTACAACTTCCGGTTCCAGAGCACGCTCCCCCCGCGCGAGGGCAACGTGACGCTCGACCTCTTCAAGCCCGGCGCGATCGGTAGCGTCTCCTTCCTCGGCCTCGTCCCCCGCGCCAAAGCCGACTTCAACAACGACGGCGTGGTCGACTTCTTCGACTACGACGCTTACGTCGAAGCGTTCGAGTCCGGCGGCTCGGGCACGGACACCAACGGCGACGGCTTCGTCGACTTCTTCGACTACAACGACTTCGTCCAGGTCTACGAACTCGGCTGCTGATCCGGGTTGATTCGAAGCTTCTTCGCGAGGGCCCCTTCACCGGGGCCCTCGCTCGTTTTTGCCGAAGCGGCCCCGGCTCATGCTCCGACCTTGCGCGCTCTCGCAACCGTCAGGCCCGCGCTTCACCCGTACGATGAAGATCGCCGCAATTCGGGCACGTGCGCGAGCGTGGCAGAGGGGTCCCAGTCGCCCCACCTCGCATCATCCGATCCCGTCAGCCGCGACAGGTACCACTCCGCCGGCCGCTCGACAAATCCAAGCCGCTCGGTGTGCGGGTTGGCGATCTGCGCGTCGATCATCGCGAACCCGCGAGCCCGAAGATGGCCTACCAGATGGACGAGGCAGACTTTGCTCGCGTCAGTGCCGCCAAGCTCGGGCTTTGAGAACATCGACTCCCCGCAGAAGACACCGCCGCGGCCAAGGCACAGCCCGTACAACCCGCCGACCAGTCGCGGCGGTTCGCCCGCATCGGCAAACCACGCTTCGACGCTGTGCGCGATGCCCTCGGCGTGGAGCGTTTCGAAGATCCCGATGATGTCGGGGCTGATCCACGTCGATCGCTCAACCTCGCCCTCGATCAGCCTCGGTCCGGCGCAGGACCGGATCACCTCGCCGAACGCCGTGTCGCTCCGGATCTCGAACCGGCCGGACCGTACGCGCTGAGCAAGCGTGGACGACACGCGGAACGCGCCCGGCTCAAGCGGAAGCACGCTCCGCTCGTGCG
>JBIKTT010000100.1:0-6830 GCA_044347925.1 Phycisphaerales bacterium | reverse complement strand
GCGAAGCCTGGGCTCTCGCTCGTGCTCTCAAAGCCCGCGCCGAGAAGATTCTCGGACCCGATGATGAGGTCACCGTTGACCTTCACTCGTCGATCGCGACGACCGCTTCGGTCGAGTTCGGGCTGACGCGCGACGAGGTTCTTGATCTCCAGAGGATCGCGATCGCGCGGCTTGAGGCTCATTACGGGCGCGAGAGCGAGGAAGCCGACCGCGAGCGGATGAATCACGCCGTCACGCTCATGTCCTTCGATCAGGAAGCCGTGGCAATCCCGATCATCCGCGAGAGCCTGGCATGGCGCACGCGAGCGATGGGAGCGAACCATCCGTCGGTGCTGGTGGCGATGAGCAACCTCGGCGGCGTCCTCTGCAACGGCGACCAATTCGAAGAAGGCTTGCAGATCCTGCGGGACTGCGTCAAGGGATCCGAGCAGATCTGGGGAATGGCGAACCGCGCGACCATCAAGCGACGCGCCGATCTTGCGATGTCCCTTTTCCGCGCGGGCAAGCTCGAAGAATGCGAGAACGTCCTCAAGCGGCACATCCAGGTCCTCGCCGCTTCCGAAGGCCCGACGGGACAACCGACGATCAAGGCCAGGGGCATGCTCACCGCCGCCCTGATCGCGCAAAAACGCTTCGCCGAAGCCGAGCTCGAGCTGGAATCGCTTTTCAACGACACCTCCGCCACGTTCGGCGAGCAAGCCGACGAAACCGTTCAGGTGGCGACGCTCCGGTTTGACCTCTGCGAGCAGCGCCGCGATGGAGCGGGCATGCTCCGATGGGCCGAGTTCCTCAAAGCCACCAAGTGGGGCGAGGAAGCCATGAAGCAAGCGAAAGCCGCGGCCGCCCGTTTCGCCGCCGAAGACGCGGAAGCGGCGAAATCCAAGTAGCCCGCGGCCGACGCTCGGTGTTGATCAGCAGCCGGCTTCGAAGCCCGCGACGAAATCGTCGTAGTCGAAGAAATCGACGAACCCGTCGCCGTTGACATCCGCGCCGTCGCGGCAGGGCGGCGTCGGCCCACCCTCGTACGCGGTCACGAAGTCGTCATAGTCGAAGAAGTCCAGAAACCCGTCGCAGTTGAAATCCGCCGGGCAGGAGGTCCCGACGTAGTGGTTCGGGTCGTCGAGGTTGATCCACCCGACGTTCTCGCCCCAGGCGTACCCACGCAGACGGGCGCTGGCTCCGTCGTAGCGGGCCTGCTGGGCCGCGGGAAGCGTCGCGTGCGGGCCGAAGTTGATCCAGCCGATGTTCTCGCCCCAGCCCAAGCCGCCCAGGCGGTTGTCGGAAAGCACGTTGACGCCAAAATCCGCGCCGTTCACGTTCGAGTAGGCCGCGCCGTTCGCCGGCGTGCCGTCGCCCAGGTTCACATACCCGACGTTCTCGCACCAGATGAAGCCGGAAAGCACGTCGGGGTTGAGCAGGACGCCCTGTGAACCCGCGGGGCTGCCCGCGTCGCGCCAATTCATCCACCCGATGTTCTCGCCCCAGGAGAACTTGTTGGCCGTGTCGATGTTTGAGGTCTGTGCGAGCACCGCGGGGGCGAGGGCGGCGGTGGAGATGACGATCATCAAGCGATTCATGGTGGACTTCCTCTGGGAGGAGCCAAAGGCTCCCGGAAGCAGTGCGAGCCGAACAAGTCTACAGGCTAACGGACGATGAGGATGGTTTCAACATCGATTCGTCCGAAGCAACTCACAACCGGCAGTTCGACCAGCAGGTTCGCTGACCTCCACCGGCTGGCTTCAACCATCCCGAGTCCCACCGCTTGCAGATCGCCGGCCTGATCGGTACCGCCAGCGGGTTATGGGTCGTGCTCCTCAAGCGCGGGCATGGACCTGCATGACATTCCCGTGCGCATGAATACGCGAACGCCGCTGCCGCGGAACATGAATGCGACGACGCCCGTGCGTGCGTCACGGGCGTCGTCACAAGTCGGAGTTGCGATCTGCGAGTCGGTCAGTACGAGAAGTTGGCGTTGGCATCCGTCGTGCCCAGAGCGGACGACGCCGCGTTGCCGTTCACCGCGGCACCCGACGGGGTCGCGATGATCGCGCCGTACGCGTTGCCGGCGGCGATGACCCAGTTCACCGTGTTGCCCGAGCAGCTGTTCCGGATGATGAGGTTCCCCGCTGCAGTGACCTCGACGCCGCGGTCCGCGCCGATGCAGCTGTTGCCTTCGACCCGGTTGTTGTTGCTGAAGACGCGGATTCCGGCTCCATCACCGACGTTCCCGTTGCTGAAGCACTGGTTGCCCCGAACAAGACACTCGGAGAGCACCTCGATACCGTTGGTCCCGTTCATCACGGCGCTGCATCCCTCGATCACCCCGCCGGAGATCGTGCGGAGACCCGCACTTGCGTTCCCGGAAGCGACGCAGTTGCGGATGATCGTTCGGTTGCTGCCACGGATCCCGTAAGCGCCGTTGTCGAGCACACGCACGTCCGTCACGACGGCGTTCGTCGAAGCGAAGAGGTTAATGCCCGTCCCACCCCATCCCTTGACCGAGCCGTTCATGATCCGCACGCTCTCGGAGGTCTGAGACGAGATCCCGTCCAGCGTCCCCGAGCCGGCCACGCTCTGCACCGTGAACCCGTTGAGATCAAGCGTCACCCCACCGGAAGCGATCTCGATGCCGTGTTTACCCGCCACGCCGGTGATGTTGCCCGTCAGGTAGTACGAGCCAGGCTGCGAGATCTTGAGCAGGGACGGAGTGCCGTCATTGTCGCCCGGCGTGTTGGTCGCGTTGACCGCGATGCGGGGCTCGACTTCACCGAGCGTCTTGAACGTGGACGACACCGATCCCGCGGGCGGATTGAGCGGCCCCGCCACCAGCGCGCCGGCGACAAGCAGGGAAAGGGCCGAAACGATGATCTTCTTCGTGTGCTTCATAAACGACTCCTCTCGCGTGCCGATCCGGGGCGACGCTCAACCTCAGTGCGAGCAAAGTGCCGCCGGAAGCTGAACCACATCAGCCGATTTCGCGCCGGCTCGAGCGCCTAAGCCAAGGTCCGGAGCATGATGACGAACGCGACCGCGTTGAACGCGATCGGGAACGATCCCACGCCGACGGCGTACCACGGACGACCGAAAAACATCAGACATGCGGCCGCCGCAACACTGAGCAACGTCACGATCAGGATCGTGAGCATCCAGGCCTTGATCTGCGCCAGTTGCTCCGGTTTGCTGTTGGGCGAGCCCGCGAGGAGCAGGGTCAGGAGCATGACCGAGGCGAAGATGCCGCAGCCGGTCGCGAGCAGAGCGAGAACGTACGTCATGATGAGGCGCTTCCTTGCATACGGGCGAGTTCACTCGGCCGGGGTGTATCCGAGGATCGAGACCAATCGGGCGAGGTCGGCGACCCGGCCTTCTGCGGCCCGCTCGGCTTCGTCTTCGGTGTGCGGCTCGGGGCAGGCTCCCCACCACCAGGCTTTGGCCCGGCGGAAAATCGTCTCGACCCGATCCTTGTCGCGGCCTAGCTCTCCCGAAGCCACGAGGGCTTTCAGCCGGCGTTCGTACATTCTCGCGATCTCGACCGCGCCGTAGATCGATGCATCGGCTTGCTGGATCGCGCGCTCTGCCGCGTCATAGTCGTCCTCCGCGAGAGACCGCTCGGCGATCACGAGTGCTTCCGCGCGCTTGGCGGCGAGCTCCTGGCGAAACGCTTCCATCTGCTCGGGTGTCGCCGCGTCTTCCTTCCTCCAGCCGATGGCCGTGGTCGTGTCCACATCGCGCGTCTGTCCCATCGGCCGCGCCAGCACGATCGAACGAACCGCCCGCTCCAAAGCCTCGCCAAAGCTCGGCCACATCACCGTCGGACACATCGCATGGGCCGTGATGAACCGGCCGCCGTCCTCGAACGCGACCAGCGTGAACCGAAGCGGCGTCCCGTCCTGCTCCTGATCACCGTCGGCGAAGATCGCCCGCTGACCGCCCGCGACCGTGTCCGTCCGGACGTTGCGGAGCGTCATGCCAAAGTGCCCGGCGAGATACCGCATCCATTGGAGCACGCTCCCCGTCTCGTAGACCGGCCGGGCCGCGACCGCGACGAGCACCAAAGCCACCGGCGAAACGACCATCGCGAGCGGGAACGACACCGTTGTGTTGTCGAAATCGGGCTCTTCCTGCGGAAGCTCCGGCCGGACGAAGTCCGGGGGAACGTCGATCGTGAACTCGAGGTCCGCGATGCGAGCGGGAAAGCGGGTCGACACAAGTTCGATCGGTTGGGTCTTTGTCATGGCATTCCCGGCTGTGCGAGCGGCGGGAGCACCCCCCACCGCCGGACAGTGCGAGAATCCGGGCCACCGGGGCTAAACTCACACCGGAGCGGCCGACTGAGGCTCTCCGAGCACTGGAGGACCGATGCGGGCGATCGTGACCGGGCAGATCGGGATGGAGAAGAAGCCGTACCTCGACGCGGTCGCGCGCTTCGCGGGCCAGCAGGGCGAGCCCCTCTCCCTCTTTCACGTGGGCGACATGATGTATGCCGAGGGGACCGACGTCCGCGCCGGCCGCATCCTCGACCTCCCCATCTCCCGCCTCAACTCCCTCCGCCGGGCCGCCTTCAAGGACATCATCGCCGAGACCGCCAACGGCGGCCCCGGCGGGCAACCCCTGGACAACTTCATCGTCAACACCCACGCCACCTTCCGCTGGCGGCACGGGCTCTTCTCCGCTTTCGATTACGACCAGGTCCAGAAACTTCAGCCCGAGGTCTTCATCTGCCTCGTCGACAACATCGAGGTCGTCCACCACCGTTTGCACCGCGAACACGACATCGACGCGACCCTCAAGGACTGCATGGTCTGGCGCGAAGAGGAAATCCTCGCCACCGAACTGCTCAGCAAGTCCATCCCCGGAAGCCAGTTCTACATCATGGCTCGCGGCCGCCACGCCCTGACCACCCGAACCATGTTCCGCCTGGTCTGCCGGCCCAAGATGAAGAAGGTCTACCCCTCCTTCCCGATGTCGCACGTCATGGACATGCCCGACATCATGGCCGAGATCGACCGGTTCCGAGCCGCTCTCGCCGACCACTTCATCACCTTCGACCCGGGTGATGTCGACGAAAAGCTGCTTCTCGACCGCGGCATCGTCGCCGCTCGCGAAGGCAAGGAGTTCCTCGACGTCACCCCGCACACCTTCGGAGGCTCGAAGGCCGCTCCCGAGTCGATCAAGGTCCGCGTCCGCGAGATCCTGGACATCGCCGGCGACATCGACGGGCAGATCTACATGCGGGACTTCCGCCTCGTCGATCAGTCCGACATGATCGTGAGCTACATCCCCGAGATCCCCGACGGCAAAGGCGGCGGCATCCCCGGCCTCTCAAGCGGCGTCGAACGCGAGCTCCACCACGCTTTCGAACACACCAAGGAAGTCTTCGTCGTCTGGAAGCCCAAGAAGCCGCCCAGCCCCTTCATCACCGAGACCGCGACCAAGATCTTCAGCAGCGTGGATGAAGCTCTGAAGTACTTCGAGCAAAACGGCTACTTCGCGGACAAGAACCTGTTCGGGCACTGAACCCGACACTGGTCATCGATCCTCGGCGTCACCAAGCCGCTTCGGCTTCACCGGCACCACCTCATCCACCACCCGTCGCCTGAGCGTGATCTTCCCCGCTTCGGTCTCGACCACCTTTTCCTGCACCTCTTCGCGCACCACGACCGGCTTGGGCGCGGTGACATCCGTCTTCGCGGCATCGACGAGGATCCCGAAGAACTCGCCGAGCGAGCGGGCAAGCGGTTTCTTCTTCGGCTTGGTCATCACGCACCCCGATGCGGACAGGCCCGATCAGTGATGATCGTGCGAGCCGTGCGAAGAAGCGTGCTTGCACTCGTCGAGGGCTTTCAGAGCCTTCTCCGGCGTCAGCCACTCCGCGAGCTTCTCGTCAAACAGCGCCACCGGAGCCGAGTCGCACGACCCCAGGCACTCGACCTCGACCAGCGTGAACTGGCCATCCTCGGTCGTCTCGCCCACGTCGATCCCGAGCTTGGCTTTGATCGTGTCGGTGATCTTGGCGTAGTTGTGGCACTCGCACGCGATCGAGCGGCAGACCGCGATCAGGTGCTTGCCCTTGGGCTTGAGCCAGTATTCCTCGTAGAAGCTGGCGGTGTCGTAGACATCGCTGGGCTTGAGCTTGAGGATCTCCGCGATCTCGATCATCGCCTGCGGGGGGATCCAGCCGTAGGTATGCTGAACCTCGTGCAAGCACGGGAGCATCGCCCCCATCGAGTTCTCGTACCGGGGCAGAATCGTCTGGGTGATCTTCTGCTTGATCGCCGGCGTGAGATAAGGCTCCGCCCGACGCTCAATCTGCATGCTGCCCGAGGGTTTCGTGATCCAAGCCATAGACCCAAAGGTAGCACGGGCCTCACGCCCGTGTCTTCAGGGCCTGGGCACCCAGTCGATCCGAAGCCTGCCCGACTGGTCCTTCGTCACCGTCACGATCGTCGTGCCCGGCGTCAGGTTCACCTGCTGGGGCGGCCCGCCCTTGCCAGGCGTGTCGATGGACAGAAACATCGCCCACTCGTCCGGCACCGCGTACTTCGCGACGCCGCGGCGGTCTCCCGGCGGGATCCGCTCTTCCGCCACAACGACGTTGTTTCCCGCGCCGCCGGCACGAACGAGCTGAGCATAAAGCGGCTCGCCCGAATCGTTCCGCACGTCCGCGACGTACCCCGACTTGCACCCCGCCAGCGCCAAAGCCAAGCCCGCCGCCGCCACTCCGAACGCCCGACCGAACTGATTCCGAATGCCCATCGGTGTTCTCCTTGTGCTCCCACATCCGACGCCGACCGATCTTAGCGGTTCCAAACATCCGGCGCGGAGTCCGCGTA
>JBIKTT010000099.1:0-6871 GCA_044347925.1 Phycisphaerales bacterium | reverse complement strand
GTGTACATGGACAACACGGGCGGCGTCGACACCACACGCTTCGCGCTGCTCGGCGGAGCGGGGGTCACCAGCGGCGACAACCGCGACTTCGCGAGCCAGTCGGTGAATCCGACCTTCGGCGCGGTGTTCACCAAGGTCATGGGCCGCCACGGCGTCAACCAGGACCTGATCTACACCTTCAACACGGGCGGCACCGCCGGCAAGAACGATGGCGGGGAAGGGCCCGACGACGCTCTGGCTTTCAACTCCGCGTACGTCTACCGGATCGACCCGCCGGCGTACACCTCGGAAAGCCAAGGAGCGTGGTACGTCACGGCGGAGATCAACGGCCTGTACGAAACCAACGGCGACATCGAGCTTCGATGGGCGCCGGGGCTGATGTACGAGGGCCGCCGGTTCGGCTTTGAGGTGATGGCCCAGTTCCCGCTTTGGAACGAGCTCGACGAGCGGGCGGAACTCGATCTGGGGCTGGGGATGGGCGTCCGGTTCTTGTTCTAAGGCCTACTCGGATCGGCCAATGAGCCCGTGGCGCGGTCGCCACGGGCTTTTTCGTGTCCTCCGAGCAAGACCCGGTCACGGCGGATGAGCCGGACCGGTGGATGTTTGGGTGGTTTGCACGCCCCAGGAACGACCTAGGATGTGCCCGCCGAGGAGGCCGTCCGCTTGCCGGGCGGTTTGCCTCCGCCGAGCCCCATTGGAGACCCCCGTGCCCTACACCTTGAAGCCCGCGGAAGCCTTCGGCGTTGATGCGGACAACACCGAGTATCTCAAGAAGCACGTCGATACCGGCGACCGGTGGGTTTTGAACTTTGGCCCGCAACACCCGGCGACGCACACCACGCTCCGCCTGGTGCTCGAGCTTGACGGTGAGCGAATCGCTCGCTGCACGCCCCACATCGGCTATCTGCACTCGGGGTTCGAAAAGCTCGGGGAAGCCCTCGACTACAACCAGTACGTCACGATCGTCAGCCGGATGGACTATCTCTCGCCGATCGCCAACGACATCGCCTGGCACCACGCGGTGGAGAAGCTCTTCGGGATCGACATCACGCCGCGGTGCAAGGTGCTCCGGACGATCATGTCGGAGATCGCCCGCGTCCAGAACCACCTGCTCTGCGTGGGCGCGGCGGGCCTGGACCTCAACGCGTTCACGGGGTTCATCTACGCTTTCAACGTTCGCGAGAAGATCTACGACCTGGTCGACTACGTGTCAGGCCAGCGCTTCCACCCGGATTGGACCCGCGTGGGCGGCCTGATGCAGGACCTGCCCTGCGCCGCGAACGGTGACGATGTCTTCAAGCGGATGGTGAAGAACCTGATCTACAACGAGGTGCCCGGCGCCATCGCCGACCTTGAGAACCTCCTGAACCGCAACCGCATCTTCATGGACCGCACCCGCGGCATCGGTGTGATGACCAAGGCGGAAGCGATCGCCTGGAGCATGACCGGCCCGATGGCCCGGTCCTGCGGCGTCAAGCGCGACCTCCGCAAGGACGACCCGTATCTCTGCTACGCCGACAACTGGGACGGCAACGGCGCCGAAGCCGTCAAGTTCAGCGTCCCCATCACCGAAGAGGGCGACGCCTACACGCGGTACCTCGTCCGCTGCGAAGAGATCAAGCAGAGCCTGAAGATCATCGAGCAGCTGATCGACAAGATCCCGCAGGGACCCGTCGACGCTTTCGCCGACAGCAAGGTCACCAAGCCCAACAAGAAGGACGTGTACGGATCGATCGAAGGGCTCATCCAGCACTTTGAGATCATCATGTCCAACCGCGGCTGGAAGCCGCCCGTCGCCGAGACCTACGCGGCGGTCGAGAGCGCCAACGGCGAGCTCGGCTACTACATCGTCAGCGACGGCACGGCCCGCCCCTGGCGCGTCAAGACCCGCCCGCCGTGCTTCATCAACTACCAGGTGATCAGCAAGCTCTGCGAGGGGCACCTGCTCAGCGACATCGTCGCGGTCATCGGGTCGATCAACGTCGTCGCGGCCGAACTCGACCGGTAGAGCCTGAAACTCGTCAGTGACGGCTCATCCCCCGGGCGGCTTGGGGTGCAGTTCTCGCCATTTTCGCACGGCTTCGGGCTCGCGCGGGTACGCAGGCACGAGCGACACCGCGTCGGTCGCGGGAAGCTCCATGGCGACCCGAAGGCAAGCCCTGGGATCAAAGACCGGCGGCACGACCGGAACGTTCGCCCGATTCGCCCAAGCCCGCATCGGTTCGGGGAGGAACGCATCGGCGATGAGCATGCGGATATGCAGGCCCTCGAGGTCCGCGGCTTCCATGATCGCTCCGGGCCGGGCGCGACTCACGTCGACCGACCTGTCGAACCTCGTCACGTGCGCATCGCTCCCCTTGGAGGCCAGCGCCACCGCGAATGCCCCTTCTCCGGCCGGCGCGGAGGCCGCCGCGACGCACGCGGACGGAACAGCGACGACGATCGCCCCGGTCACCTGAGCGATCATCCGGGCGGCGGTCACCGCGATGCGCACAGCAGTAAACCCGCCGGGACCGACCGAGACCGCAACCAGACCGAGGTCCCGCGGGGCAAGGCCCGCTTCGCGGAAAGCCTGATCGATCGCGGGCATCAGGGTGTCGTCCCGCGAAGCGGGATCGCACGGCCTGGTCGCGCGGATCTCCACTCCGCTCGTTGTGCGCACCCCGACGCACACTCCCGGCATGGGGTCCCCCGGCCGCCACGCCGAGGGGTTGCTGGTCTCGATGGCGAGCACGCCGGCCGCTGAAGCAGGCACTGGGTGGGGCGGGATGGCATGCGGAAGCGACACGCTTGGAATGTATGGGCCCGGCTTTGGTGCCGCGCGACACGCCCGGCGTGATCAGATCCGGTGCGGTACGCTTGCTTGTCGTCGTTACCGCACCCAAGCCCAGGGACACCATGAAACGCCAAGCACTGCTGCTTCTCCTGCTCGCGAGCCCCGCCGCCGCGCAGAACGCGCCCGCCGACTCGCGGCCCGCCACCACCCCGGCCTCGCCGTCTGGCGGGCTTGCCGCGGACCCGACGAATCCTCCGCCGCTTGTGAGCGAGAGCGCCAAGATCTCGCTCTACCAATTTCAAGCACAGCCGCGGCTTTGGTACGTGGGTCTGTCGGGCGACCTCACTCTTCCCGGCTCCCCCGCGAACAACCCGGTGGCCACGCTGGACGAGCTGAATCTTGACAGCCCGCAAGCCAGCCTGGCCGGGAGCGCGACGGTGCGGTTCGACCGCTGGACCGTGAACTTCTCGGCGGCGACGGCTTCGAGCGATCGCTCGACCGTCGCGCAGCGGGCCGGGCAGATCGGCTCCTTCACGTTCAACCCGGGCGACCCGATCCGCTCATCGTTTGACCTGACAACGGCCGAGCTTTCCGGCGGGTACAGCGTGGGCACGTGGGCTCGCACCCAGCGAGCCGACGGCTCGTGGGGCTTTGTGGCGGATCTAGCGTTGATCGGCGGCTTGCGGGTGTACGACGTTGAAGCGGGCGTGGGGGCGACCGCCCCGACGGGTTCTCGGGTGGACGAGTTCTTCATCGAGCCCATCGCGGGAGCTCGCCTTGAACTGAACCTTGCGAAGGACTTCTCGATCGACGTCCAGTCGACTTTCGGGTACCTCCCGGCCGACCGGGAGAGCTTCTCGTGGGACATCGAGGTCGCGTTCGCGTGGCGGATTATCGACAACCTCGGGTTTGAGGTGGGCTACCGCAACATGTTCATCCACCTCGAGACGGGCGACGACACGTCGCGGTTTGAGTGGGAGGGCGGTGCGGCGGGCGTGTTTGCGGGCTTGCAGCTTCGGTTCTAAACCCTGTCGGCAGCAAGTCTTGACGCGGATCCGGCTCGCCGGGAACCGGTCTCCTGCCTACGCTGGGATGGCCAGCTTCCGGGTACGAGCCCTGGCCCTTTGTTCGAATTTAAACAGGTTTTTGATCGGCATGTGTTCAGTGAAGCCGGTCCAGCAGCATCACCGGCGGTGAGGACCCATCTCCGCCGGAGCATCAGCAAGTGTCCGGGACGAGCCCCGGCCGGAGTCGGCATGAGCACGGTGACGAAAAAGGACATCATCGATCGGATCATCGATCGCACGAAGGAACCGCGGGCCAGCGTGAAGCTCGTGGTGCAGGAGTTCCTCGATCAGGTGATCGTCGAGCTCAAGAAGGGCAATCGGCTGGAATTCCGCGACTTCGGCGTCTTTGAGATCCGGCGTCGGGAAGCCCGAGTCGCCCAGAACCCCAAGACGCTCAAGCGCGTCGAGGTTCCCGCCCGCGTGAGCGTCAAGTTCAAAGCCGGTCGGCTCATGCGCGAGACGCTTGAACGTGCGAACGCCGCCGCTCCCCTGGTCGTCGTTCCGTCCAAAGAACCCGCCCGCAAAGCCTGATCGTCCTCAACGAGTTGGAGCGTCGAGCACCACGGAGACCGGCGAAGCCGCGGTCCCCGCGGTGATGATCACTTTGCCGTCCGCGAGACTGATCCGCGTGGGCGCGTCGTAAAGGGTGAGCCGCTGCTCGTGACTCAGAACCCCGGAGGGCAGGTCGACGAACCAGAGCATCACGCTGCGGCGTCCGTCGCGGTCGGGCTCGGCTTCGCTCTGCAAGTAGACCGCGAAACGATCGCCGATCGCGGTGAGGAAGGGCCCCATCGCCAAGGGGAGAGGATCGGCGGCTCCCTCGACCGCGCCCTGCCTCGTGAAAGCCGTCAGGCCGAGTTCGGTCGCTATGAGGATCGTCCGGTTGGGGCCCGGGAGCACGTGGAGCATCTGATCATCCGGTCCGCGGCGACGGCGAAGGTCGGCGAGCCCGGCTTGGGACTGAAGCAGGATCGGCGCCGGAGAGTCTGACGAGCAATCGAACATCCACGGCCGCTCATCGCCGGAGAGCACCATCGCACGGTCACCGACGATCCAGCATTCCTGCGTCTTGGCGGCCAACGAGCCGGCGAAGAGCCTAGTCGCGCCGCCCGTCTTGGGATCAAGTCGCCAGATGGAATCGTCAAGGCCCATGATGACCCGATCGCCCGCCGGGCGGATCCAGCGCGGGCTTGAGGGAAGCGGCTGTCGCTCATCCCCAAGCACGGCGAAGGGTGTGCCGGTGGCGAGATCGGCGGTGATGATCCGGGGCTGCTGCGGCGTTTCCATCTCGCCCAGCAGCACGAGCTTGCCATCGATCGCGGCGGCGTCGTACACAAGCGTGACGTCGAGCCGCTTGGCCCAGATGGACTTGCCCGTCGCGAGATCAAACGCGGCCGCCGCGCCCGAACGCCTGAGCAGAACCAGCGTCTTCCCGTCGATCACCGCGAGCACGCTCGACGGGTCGACTTCCTCATCCTGAGGCGTGCGGCCTCGGACGCCGTCGGCGGGCTCGGGAGGCAGGAGCGTGTCCAGAGGCTCGGTCGTCCACTTCGTCTGGCCGTCAGGCGCGATGCACTCGACCACCGGGCCGCGTTCGCCGGGCTGGTAGAGGTAGGAGACGTCCCAATCAACCCGCAGGAATGAAGGGGGAAGGGCCCGAGCGTCCGTGCTTCGAGTCCAGAGCGGGACCAGCCTGCCGTCTTCCGGACGGCGTCCCCAGACGCCGACCTGGCGCGTGGATGACGAGGCCATCGGGATCTGATCCGTCGCCCGGCCGGGAACGGACGCAAGGCGCGGCTTGACGATCGTCCAGCCGGCGAGGAGTTGGGGCGGGCCAACGAGTTTGTTGCCGATCTCGGGCCTGCGTTCGCGTTCGCTGAGGCTCTTGGCGAGGGCGGCGGAGAGTGCGGCGCGGTCAAGGGTGCCGCTCGCGTCGGAGAGGGGCGCGCCGGGCGCCTGGATGTCCAGTGCGTTCAGCAATCGCCAGGCTTCTCCCTCGCGTCCGTGCTGGGCCAAAAGGGTGAGCAGCCGGCCGGCGGCGGCCGCAGAATCGGGGGGCATGGGCTGGCGGGTCGCGGCGGCGATGGTGCGCGAGGCTTCCAAAGCCGCGCCGAGGTTCGACATGGCCTGGGCGTGTTGCTGGAGCGCGAGGCGCTTGTCGGCGGCCGCGGTGAGCACGGCGACGGCGGCGCGACTGGCCGGGAATCGACGGGCAAACGCTTCGCCAGCTTCGGGCGAGTCGTCGAGTTGGGCGCGCTCGCGGTCGGCCTGGGCGGCGAAAGGTCCGTAGGGCTCGTACCCGACGCGTGCGAGGAGGTTGCCCAGACGCTCGCGAGCGGCTTCCCAACCCGGGACGAGCGCGGGGCCGGTGCGGAGCGCGGACGGGACGACCGCCGCGGCGAGATCCGGCTGTTGAAGCACGGCTTGGAGCGACTCGATCGCGGCGCTGTGCCGCCCCTGCGCATCCGAAGCCCACGACGTGAGAAGGAGGTGCTCGGCGCGCTCGGAAGGGGTGTCCGCCGCCCGGCCCAGGCGCGCCAGCAGAGGGTCGATCTGAGCCAGCGGCACCACGGTGGCCGTGCGGTCCCGCGGCGCGCCGGCTTCGACGACCACATCGCGTGAAGCGACCACGGTGCCCCGGAGGAGCTCAAAGAGCGAGCGGCGCGCCGCTTGGCTTGCCGGATCGGCCGGATCGATGTCGAGGACCGCGAGCAGACGATCCGCCGCCGCCGGGACGCCGTCCACCTTGCCGGCACGCAGCGCGATCCGAACGTACGCCAGACCGGGAGCGGCATCCTTGGGAGCGGCGTCGATCGCCGCGTTGAGCTTGGGCTCGACCGACTCCCAGGCTTGGAAGCTCCGCACCGCGGAGACCGACGCCATGAAGAGCTGGCCGTCCGCAACCACCGGATGGCCCGAAGCCGCGAGCGGCAGCGAGATCGGCGTCGTCGGCGCATCCGGGTTCACCACCTGCAGACCCTCGGACGTCGGGATCAGCAGCGTGCGGCCGCTCACCACCGGCCGCCCG
>JBIKTT010000098.1:0-6875 GCA_044347925.1 Phycisphaerales bacterium | reverse complement strand
CACGCTTCCGGGAACATCTTCGTTGAAGGGAAGATCGAAGGGGCTCAGCTCGTCTGCGGCGGCCAGCTTGTGTGCTTCGGCGGAATCTCATCCAAGCGACGGGCCAAGGTCGTCGCCGGAGGCCCGACCACGCTCGGCCCGACCCGAAACATGGCTGCGATCTTCCGATCGCACTTCTCCTGCCGCGACCGGCTCGAAGGGTGCGATGTCACCGTTGGCGGCGAGTTCCACGCCGAGACCGCAAGCGTGGTCGGTGGTGCCGCGACCCTGACGGGTTGCGCCTTTATCGCCGCTATTGGATCGCCGCAAGCCGAGCCGACGACCCTCATCTTCGGGGAGCTTCCGCTTCTCAGCCTTGAGCTCAAGCGACTCAACGGTGAGATCGCGCGGATACAAGCCTCCATCACCGCCAAAGACGAAGCCGCCCTCACGCTTCAGTGCGCCGTCGGCGGCGGAAACACCGCTTCCACACGCGAACAACTCACCGAGATCCAGTACGAGCGAAGCGGCCTGGCCCGCCAGCTCGCGGGTCTCGAGACCGAACGCAACCGCCTCCAGGAAGCCTTCTCCCGCGGCCGTTCCTGCGAAGTGAACGTCGGACGCATGGTCTATCCGAAGGTCAGGCTCCAGCACGGCACCACCGTCTACGAGCTCGATCGGGAGCTCGCCGGCCCCGTTCAGATCCGCGTGAGCAACACGGGCGAGATGCAGGTACGGTTCCCCAACAAGGAGCCCCGCCCGATCGCCGAGTTCGCCACGCTTAGCCGCCCACCCGCCCGCAAGTCGGCCTGAGCGTGCGCACGGATCGTGCGATTCTGAATCAGATCTCGTCGCGGGCCCGTGCGGAAGACATCCCGTTCTCGGACGCCCACAGAGAGAGGTCCCGGCTTTGGATCGCCGCGGCCATCAGGTCCGCAAACTTGTCCGGGGTGCAGGCAAAGCTCGGGACGCCGAGCGCCGCGAGTGCCGCCGCGTTCTTGGCGTCAAAGGACGGGGCCCCCTCGTCCGAAAGGGCCAGAAGCGTCACCATCCGAACCCCGGACGTCGTCAGCGCCGCCGCCCGCTTGATCATTTCCTTCGCGTCCCCGCCCTCGTAGAGGTCGGTGATCAGAACCAGCACCGTGTCCGCCGGCTTGCGCACGAGCGTCTGGCAGTACGCGAGCGCCCGGTTGATGTCCGTGCCCCCGCCGAGCTGCACCCCCAGCAGGACATCCACCGGGTCGGTCATCTTCTCCGTCAGGTCCGTGATCGCCGTGTCGAACGCGACGACGTCCGTCCGGAGGGCGGGTATCGACGCGAGCACCGCTCCGAAGACGCCGGAATACACCACGGACTGCCCCATCGACCCCGACTGATCGATGCAGATGATGACGGACTTGAGCTCGCTGCGGCGGCGGCCGTACCCGATGCGGGATTCCGGCACGATCGTCTTGTACTCAGGCTGATAGTGCTTGAGGTTGGCCCGGATGGTGCGGTTCCAGTCGATCTCGTTGTGACGTGGCCGCCGCGTGCGGGTCGAACGCTTGAGTGCGCCCGAAACCGCCTGCCGCATCGGCGCCTCAAGCTTGCGTTTGAGGTCGTCGACGACCTTCTGCACGACCAAGCGAGCCGTGGCTTTGGCTTTCTGCGGGATCACGCCGGACAGCGACATCAGCGTGGTCACAAGCTCGATATCCGGCTGGGCCGCTTCGAGCATTTCCGGTTCCAGAAGCAGCGACCGGAGATCCAGACGCTCGATCGCGTCCTTCTGCATCACCCGCACGACCGACGAGGGGAAGAACTCGCGGATATCGCCGAGCCAGCGTGCCGCTCGCGGAGCCGACCCGCCGAGGCCGCCGCGCCGCTCCCGACCATCTTCGCCGTCCGCGTCATACAGCATGCCGAGGGCGCGGTCCATCGCGGCTTCGCGGCCGCCGAGATTGATGCCAAGGCCGTCCGCTTCCCCGCCGCCGAGGAGCATCCGCCATCGCTTGAGGCGTTCCGTCGCGTCCGGCGTGCTCATGGCAGTTCTCCGAGGATAAGGGTGAGCACCGGGTCCACTATGGCGCCGCGGACCGGGTCATAGTCATCCGCCGCTTCCATCGCCGGCCCTGCGGCTGACGAGCTTCGCCTGAGGGCTTCGCCGATCTGCCGCCGCTCGGGCTTGGCGAACGTTGAAAAGGTGCGACGCACGATCGGGCATGTCTGCTCGAAGGCGTCCGTGGAAAGCGAACAGATCCACTCGTCGATGATGCCAAGCAGACTCCGGTCGTGCACCAGCACCAGCCCCGATCCCGAGAGGAAGCCTTCGAGCCACGCCGAGGCCGCTCCGGGATCGTTCCCCCGCGACAACGCAAGCGAAAGCCGCTTCCCCGCTTCCGCGGTCTCCATCACATGGGCATCGACGAGGATCCTGCAGCAGCGTCCAGCGACACGCCCGTGGGCCTGAGAGTCGCCAAGCACCGCTAACTTCTCGCGCCAGGGCTCCAGCAGGTCCGCCCGGTCCAGCGTCGAGAGCGCCGTGTTCACCCCGTCGATGTTCGCCGCCATGGCTTCCGCCGCGTCATCGTCAAGCGAGCCGCACGCAGGCCCCAGCCCCGCGCAGATCCGTGCCAGCAACCCCACGACCACGGGCTCAACCAGCGCCGTGTCCGTCTGACGCACGTTGCCGTACCGAAGCACGCCCGCGAGCGCCGGAAGAGCCTGCATCAGGTGCCCAAGGTCCGAAGCGACCGCCGAAACCGCTTGGATCCGCCCAAGCACGCGTTCGACCGCGCCCGGAAGGTCGGCCAGAAGAAGATGCCCCAGCAATTCGGTTAGTTCCGAGAGTTCATCGCTCCGGTCCGCCCGATCCCCGACGCGAGCCGCGGCCGCTTCCTCGACCGTATTGCCCCAGCGGGCCGCTTCCACGATCGCGACGGCGAATTCGGGCTTCCACTGGAGCTTCCACACTTCGTGGAACGTCCCCTTGGCCCGGCGGGAGTCCCGCTGAAGCTCGCCCCACGGCACGGACAGAATGCAGAGCCGGTGAAGCAGCCTGCTCCGCGACAGGTCCATCTCCTTGCGCTGGTCCAGGTCCAGAACCGTGTCGTCCGCCGACGGTTTCAGTCGGAGCGACTTCTGCTGGGCCGCCAGGTCCCGCTGGAGCGGGACCACCGGCGTTTCCTCCGGAGTCTCACCAAGCTTGACCCCCACGATCAGCTTCCGCTCGATGATCCGAAGCGGCAGGGGGTTCCCTCCGCAAAGCACGCTCAGCGTCGCTTCGGTCAGCTCCGAAAGGCCCACAAGCGTCCGACCGCGAAGCGAAGCGAGCGTTCGTGCCAGCCTCGACGCTTCGATGATGTGGGCCGGCGAAGCGTCCAGATCCTCGGCCCGGAGCAGCCGAGCCACGCGGGTCATCCACCGCTCGACCGCGCCCTCCTGGTGCTTCCACAGATGGTCGTACCACCCGGGCGAGTGCACCCCAGCGCCGTACCCCGACCACATCGACAGGCGGTCGTATGTCCACGGGATCCACGTCGCGGTGGTCTTCCGCTTGGGCAAGCCCTTGAGCAACGCATCGTCGGACTTCGCCGAAATGTCTTCGACCGCGGCGGACGTCAGCACCGGCGCGTGGTACGCGCCGCAGACCACCGCGATCCGCTCGAACCCCTCCTTCGAAGCCGCCCGAATCGCCCGCCGCATGTGTGCTTCGCGAACCTCGTTGTCCGCACCGCGGTCCTTGCGAACTCCCGCGGGGTGTGTCGCCGACATTGCTTCGATGATGGCGGAAAAGATCGCCGAGGGCTCCTCGCCGTCCGCTCGCTCCTCGATCAGGCGTCCCCACCAGGCTTCGCCATCCTCGTACCCCGCAGCCTGCGCGAGCAGCTCGAGCGGATCCCCGTGCCGCGCAGCGCGTTCCTGGTCGGTGGCATGGTCATCCTCGATCGCTCGCGACTCGGCGGCGTCCGCGCGATTCGCCCACGGCAGGTCGATGAACCGCACCGCGGCTTGGTTCGCGAGCCCCCATCGCATCGCTTGCCATTCCGGCGAGAACTCCGCGAAGGGGTAGTACGCGGCGTTCTGCGGAGCATCTGGCTCGTAGACGAGAAGCGAGACCGGCGGTTTCATCTCGGCGTGGACCGCGAGCGGCAGGATCTCGTTCGCGTCCGGCGGGCCCTCGATGAGCACGGCGTCGGGCTTGAGCTTCCTGAGGGCGGCAACCACCATCCGCGCCGAGCCCGGGCCGTGGTGGCGGATGCCGAGGATGTCGATGGTGGGGGGCATCGGCGGTGGTCGCTTAGAGCAGGTCCTTGCAGGCGCGGTAAACGTCCTTCCAGCCGTCGCGTTCCTTGACCACGGTTTCGAGATACTCCTGCATCACGACGCGGTCCTGGACCGGATCCTTCACGATCGCGCCGAGGATGCCGCTCGCGATGTCGCCCGCTTTCACCCGCCCGTCCCCGAAGTGCACCGCGAGAGCCATGCCGCTGGTCACGACGCTGATCGCTTCGGCGGTGCTCAGCGATCCGCTCGGCTGCTTGAGCTTGCTCTTGCCGTCCATCGTCTTCCCCTCGCGAAGCTCGCGGAAGACCGTGACGACGCGCCGGATCTCCTCGATCGCCGGGGCTTCCGCCGGAATCTCAAGCGACTGCCCGAGTTGCGTCACGCGGCGCTGCACGATCTGGATCTCTTCATCCACCGTGTCGGGCACGGGCAGCACGACCGTGTTGAACCGTCGCCGCAGGGCGCTCGAAAGCTCATTGACGCCCTTGTCGCGGTCGTTCGCCGTCGCGATGATGTTGAACCCCTTGATCGCCCGCACCTCCTCGCTGATCTCGGGAATCGGGAGCGTCTTCTCGGACAGGATGGTGATCAGCGTGTCCTGTACATCGCTTGGCACGCGAGTGAGCTCTTCCACGCGGACGATCTTCCCCTCGGTCATCCCGCGCATCACGGGGCTGGGGACCATCGCTTCGCGCGTTGGGCCCTTTGCGAGCAGCATCGCGTAGTTCCATCCGTAGCGGATGGCTTCCTCGGGCGTCCCAGCCGTCCCCTGAACCATCATCGTCGAATCCCCGCTGATCGCCGCGGCGAGGTGCTCGCTGACCCAACTCTTGGCGGTCCCCGGCACGCCCAGGAGCAGCAGCGCCCGGTCTGTCGCGAGGGTTGCCACCGCGATCTCGATCAGCCGCTGATTGCCCACGTACTTGGGCGTGATCACCGTGCCGTCCTTGAGCTTGCCGCCCATGAGGTAGGCGACGACCGCCTGCGGCGAGAGCTTCCACTTGGGCGGCTTGGCCCGGTCGTCGGCTTTCGCGAGCGCGGCGAGCTCGGCCGCGTACTGGCTTTCAGCGGTGGAGCGAAGCACGTTGGACGGGGTGGCGGTTGTGCTCACGACGCGAACTCCTTGTGCATGTCCGCACGAAAGCGGACTCGGTCAACGGATCTGCTCGCCGAGGGGTGCAGTTCCTTGCGGAAAATGTTCTTGAGAAGCGATTCGTACTCGGGCAAAGCGTCAGGATGAAGCCAGTAACCCGCGCGATCGCACGCATCCTGAGCCGACCACGTGTTGACCAGCTTCTCCGGCCTTGCGTCGTTCAGGGCTCTGCACAATTGCTCGGAAAACGTGCGTGAGCGGCGGCCTGTCACCGATCCAAACAGATGGCAGCGATCGTCCCACGGCAGTTCGTCCGCTTTCAGAACTCGCAGAAGGAGAGATTCCGATTCCGCGTCGGGCAGGCTTTGCCACAATTGCTTCAGGAGGTCGAGAGGGATCGCTTTCTTGAGAAGCAACCGAGCTGCAAGGTCGCCGCACCAAGCCGCATCGCGGCTGCCCGCGGCACCTGCACACATGCCTTGCAACGCCTGCTCCGCGTAATCGCTTTCGCCCACCGCTTCCAGAAGCTTGTCGCGTGCGACCCCGGCGCGATCCGAGACCCTTTGCGGTGGGGCGACCGAGAAGACCTGCTGAAGCCACCACGCCCGTTTGCCGATTCCACCCGGCGGTTTCTCGTCGAGACCATCGCGTTCCCAGATCGCGTCCCATTCCTGCGGAGGCTCGATCAAGATCTTGTCGGGCGATCTGCGGAGCAGGCCCCTCTTCCCCGGTTCGATGCGGATCATCGCCGCCGCCCGTTCGACCATCCGGCTCAGAAGCCGCGACTGCGGCAGCTTCGCGAGCAGCTCTGATGCCGCCGCCCGCGCCTGCTTGGACCGATCTTCAAGCACCCACTCAAGAAAAGGCTCATCCGCCATCGAAAGCCCGTCGGCAAACCGCTCGACGAACCGCTTGCGTTCATCCGCGTTGTCCTGATCCCAGGTGGATCGGAGCAGCCCCTCGGCCCGCGCGGGCTCGAGGCGTCGGACTGCCTTCAGCATCGCCAGCCGGTCCGGCAACGCTTCGGTCTGCCAGACCTGCTCGAGATCCGGCGGCAGCGAGGCCCGCACAGACTTTCCCTTCCATGCGGGGTTGAGTCCGGCGAGCCAGTCACGCCGAACGCCGAGCGCGGCGCGGATCGCTCGCGAATCCCTCGGCTTGCTCGACCACCAGTCCATCATCCCCGCCGCCAGCGCGTCCGGCACGCGAAGCCCGCGAGCCGCCGCAAGCTCCGCCCATTCATCGATCAGGAGTTCATCCGGATTCCCAAGCAGCAGCCGCAAGGTCGCCGCGCTCGCGGTTCCGACGGCTCGCAGGGGGTCTGGCGGACACTCGGGGATCACATCCTTCGCCAAACTCGGTACCAGCCCCGCTCTCCGCTTCGTTCCGAGCACCGCCGCTTCGAGCAGTAGGCTCTGGGCGGCGCTTCCGCCCGACTTTCCCGCGCTTCGTTCGGTCCCGAGCAACGCCGAAGCCGCGAGGTCCGCCATCCGCGCCGGCGGCGAGTTGCTTGCAAGAGTGGGGGTGCTCATGCGGC
>JBIKTT010000546.1:0-2607 GCA_044347925.1 Phycisphaerales bacterium | reverse complement strand
GTCGCGAGGTTTTCGGGCTCGAAACCGAGGTTTGCCAGGCCGATTCGCACGCTGTCGGGCCGCAGAATACGGGCCACAACGCTCTCGCCGTGGTACGCGGGGCAAGCCGACACGCGGAAGTCGATGAAGACTTCGTCCACCAGCAGCTTGATGCGGCCGTCCTGTGGCACGCGCTTCTCCGCGATGTTCATGCCGCTCATCAGCTTGAAGCGGGAGAGCATCGAGTTCTGCATGCGTTTGGGCAGGTTGTCGCGTTCGACGCAGACGCCGTCGATGCGGTACCGGAGACGCACGCGATCGGCCATCGGCTCGATGTGCACGTCCGAAGCCCGCATCTTCACGGCTTCGCTCAGGATTCGGTTGCAGAGGCGGACGATCGGGGCTTCGTCCGAGCTGATATCGATCGACTTGTCCATCGACCGGTCGACCGAGCGGTCGATCGTCTTGTCGATGGATTCCGTCACCAGCGACTGGCCGGGCGCCAGCGGCTTGTCCATCTTCGGAGCCGCCGCGCCCCCGCCCGCGCCGCCGTCCACGAAACGCTTGATCTGCGACCGGGCCGCGATTCTGGGGTCGATGTCGACGTTCAGCCGGAACCGGAGCATGTCCTGAAGCTCAAGATCCAGCGGATCGTGGATCACGAGCTGAAGGCGATTCCCGCTCTTGGAGATCGGAAGCACGAGGTACTTCTTGATCACGTCGTCCGGGACGAGCTTGGGGTTGATCTTGGAAGCCGCGCCCGACACGTCGAGATCGAAGTACTCCATCCCGAACTGGTTCGCGAGCCCCTTGGCGACGTCGGTGTCCTTGGCAAAGCCCAAATCGACGAGCGCATCGCCGAGCCGCTTGCCCGACTTCTGCGCCTGCTGCGTCGCTTTTTCGGCCTGGTCGGCGGTGATCACGCCCCAACCCACGAGAATTTCGCCCAACTTCTTGCGTGATCGCGCCATGCGGACACCTGCTCCTCAACTCGGCTTTGCCGGCCGGTCGTCAACACTCATCTCGCCCAACCTCACCAATCCGAGCCCCTCCGGTCACCCCGCTTCGGCCGCTCGCGCGGCGCGGAAGAGTAGGATTCTTTCAGGGGCGGGGAGGGTATCACATTCTCCCTCGCTCTGCGCCGCGAACGAACCTCCGGTCGCGCCGTCACGACCAAGCCGAACCGCTCTCGCGGCCACGGACCACTCCGCCGTCACCCTTCTGTTGGGGCCCACATCTTCGAGAATCCCGATACGCGGCCGGAACCGGTCCGGTTCCGGATTCGTCCCACCCCGCGGACGCCCGCGCTGCCAAGATGGCTTTCGTTCGGTCGGCCTGCGGCCGACCCCGCTTCGCTACGATCACGCTCCCTCTCCCGACCAACCGCCGCACCGCCAGGCTTGCCCAGCGCCGCGATCGAGACCGCACGATGAAAGAACCCCGTCGATTCTCCAAGCCCGGCAAGCAGGCAAGCCACTCCGCCGGCAAATCCAAACGCGACCCGCGACCCACCTTCCTCCAGAAGGGTCTCCGCATCGTCCACGAGGATGACGACGTCCTCGTCGTCGACAAGCCCGCCGGCCTGCTCTCGGCCACCCCCGCCGGCGAAGAGCACGACAGCGTCTTCGCCCGCGTCAAGGACCACGTCAAGACCCAACGGGCCCAGCGCGGCACCCGCACCTGGATCATCCACCGCCTCGACCGCGAAGCGTCCGGGCTCCTCGTCTTCGCCAAGACCGAGCGGGCTTACGAGATGCTCAAAGCCGAGCTTCAAGCCCGCCGGACCCACCGCCTCTACGCCGCCGTCGTCGAAGGGGTCGTCCCCCAAGACCGCTCCGTCGGCACCGTCGAGTCCTTCCTTTACGAAGACACCCGCGGCACCGTCCACACCGCCGAGTCCCCAAGAGCCGTCCCCGCCCACCTCCGCCGCAACGAGTCCGACGAAGAGCTCAGTCTCGCCAAGCCGGCCGTCACCCACTACCGAGTCATCGGCCGTTCGCCCAGGCGCTCCATTCTCGAGGTCAAGCTCGAAACCGGCCGCAAGCACCAGATCCGAGCCCACCTCGCGCACCTGGGCTTCCCCATCGTCGGCGACCGCCGATACGACCACAAAGCCGATCCGGGCAATCGCCTCTGCCTCCACGCCGTCGAGCTTGGCTTTACCCATCCCGCTTCCGGCCGCGAAGTCCGGTTCGAAAGCCCGATCCCGCCGGTCTTCTTCAAAGCCGCCGGAATCCGCGAAAGCGACCTCGCCGCTCCGTCCTCGCCCGTCGCCGCCTCGCTCGTCTCGGCCACGGCCGCGGCGAACACCCCCGCCGTCAAGCCGGCTCCCGCCGCCCGGCCGGCGAACGTCACCGACCCCGCGTCGGTCGCTTCGTCGTGGAACCACGTCGCTTCGTGGTATGACGAGCTTCTCGAAGATCGCGTGAGCGATCACCACGAGCAGATCATCCTTCCGGGCACGCAGCGACTTCTCTCGATCGCGCCGGGTCATCGCGTGCTCGACGTCGCGTGCGGCCAGGGGATCCTCTGCCGCCGCTTGGCCGCCGCTGGAGCGGAGGTCGTCGGCGTCGACGCCGCGCCCAAGCTCATCGAGCGTGCGGCGCAGCTCGGGCCCGGAACCTACAT
>JBIKTT010000281.1:0-4260 GCA_044347925.1 Phycisphaerales bacterium | reverse complement strand
CGACGCCCGCCGCCTCGCGACGCTCAACATCGGAGCGTTTGACTCCGCCGCCTGCGTCATGGCGATCATGAACATCGAGCCGATCTCCTCGGTGATGTCCGGTGTCGCCAAGGTCGTGAGGCCAGGCGGCAGGTTCGTCCTCGTTCTGCTTCACCCCGCTTTCCGCGCTCCCGGTCAGACGTCCTGGGGCTGGGAGAACCCGCCCCCATCCAAGACCGCAGCGGCCAAGCTCGGCAAAGCACCGCCGCCGATGTCCAAGGACGCTCCCGCTCCGCGCCAATATCGGCGCGTCGACGGGTATCTCTCGTCGGGTTCCAAAGAGATCGTGATGAACCCGGGAGCGGCGGCTTCCGGCAAGGAGCCAGTGGTCACGATGACGTACCACCGGCCGATCCAGGCGTACATCAACGCGCTCGGCCACGCCGGGTTCGCGGTGGACGCGATGGAGGAGTGGCCCTCCGTCCGCCAAAGCCAGCCGGGCCCCCGCGCCGCCGAGGAGAACCGCGCCCGCCGCGAGATCCCGATGTTCCTCGCGCTTCGGGCCGTCCGCCTCGCCGGCGGTTGACCGCTGTACACTCGCTCTGATGCCCACCATCGATCTCCGCGGCAAACCCATCGCGATCACCGGCGCCAGCAGCGGCATCGGCCGAGCCACCGCGCTCGCCTGCGCTAAGGCCGGCATGCCCGTCGTCGTCGGAGCACGACGCGTCGACCTCCTCCAAGCCCTCGTCAGCGAGATCCGCGCCGCCGGAGGACAAGCCGAAGCCGTCGCCTGCGACGTCGACAAGCCCGAGGATGGCGAACGCCTGACCGCCCGCACCATCGAAGCGTTCGGCTCGATCTACTCCGTCTTTGCCAACGCCGGCTTCGGACTCGAGGGGGCCGTTGCGGACCTCACGATGGAGCAGTGGGACTCGATCATCCGCACCAACTTCTACGGCACGCTCCACACCATCAGCCCGGCTCTGAAAGCCATGCGTGCCGCGGGGTCGGGGCACATCCTGATCTGTTCAAGCTGCGTCAGCAAGGTCGGCTTGCCGTTCCACTCGGCGTATTCGGCGACGAAAGCGATGCAGGACCATGTGGGCCGGGCCCTGCGGCTTGAGCTCGAGGGATCGGGGATCCACGTCTCGACGCTTCATCCCATCGGCGTCTCGACGGAGTTCTCGGCTCGCGTCGCGGAGCGAGCGGGTGGTAAGCGGACGGCCGTGCGAACGCCGGACTCGATGAAGCAGACGCCGCAGTTCGTCGCTTCGCGCGTGCTTGATTCGCTCCGCAAGCCGGTGGGCGAAATCTGGACGCACCTCCCCACGCGACTGGCGATGGGCGTGCTCACGATGATGCCGGGGATCGGGGATTGGTACCTGGCGCGGCGGCTCAAGAAGCAGCGGGCACACTGATTGGGTCGTGCGCGAAGACTCGAGCAATGGAATAGCCCCGCCCGGATTCGAACCGGGAACCAAGCAATTATGAGTCGCCTGCTCTAACCGTTGAGCTACGGGGCCGCCTCACCGCTAAACCGGTGAACCTTAGCGGCCCCGCACCGGATCCGCTTTCGACTCTTCAAGGAGCGCCGCCGCCCGGGCACGCCATTCGGCCTCACCCTTCGCGTCGCCCCGGGCTTTGCAGCAGTCGGCCATCACCCTGCTCCCGAGGATCCGAAACGACAGACCCTCGCGGCCCGCCCGCTCGGCCTGGGTCATCAGCTCGGTCACCAGCGGCTCGGCCTTATCGCACGCGCCCGTCCCCGCGTACCCCCGAGCGACCAGAAGCCGGGTCCGCATCGTGACGACGTTGTCCTTTCCGAGTGCTTCTTCGGCCGCTTTCGCGATCGGCGCGGCGATGGCGAGGGATTCCGCGGGGTTCTTCTTCTTGGTCAGCAGCATCCACGCCACGTTGTACCCGGAGTTGATGGTGTTCACGTGCGTCGGGCCCAGATGCTCGCGCATCCACGCGTACGCCTCCCGCTGGAGCGGCTCGGCCTGCGCAACATCGCCAAGCTCCGCGTACACCGATCCCAGATCGTTGACCGTGCCCATCGTGTCCAGAGCGTCGCGGCCCAGGATGCGTTCGCGGATCTCAAGACACTTCTTCATGTGCGAGATGGCTTCCTCGCGCTTGCTCAGGGCTTTCGCCAGCGTCCCGAGCATCGAGTAGCCCATCGCGACCCGCGACTCATCGACGGGCGTCTGGCGAAGCCTCGTTTCCAGAGCCTCGCGCATCATCGCTTCCGCGCCCGCCGCGTCTCCGAGTGAAAGCCGCGTCTGACCCAGGACGTCCTTCACGGAAAGCGTCAGAATCGCTTCGTCGCCCAGCACGCGCTTGACACGCACGAGCAGCGGCTCGGCGATCGCCGAGGCTTCCGGGTTCCGCTCGGCAAAGCTCAGCATCTCGCTGAGGCCGAACTCGGCTTCGAGCGTGTCGGGGTGGTCGGGGCCGAGCTCCTTCGCCCGGATCTCGACGGCGCTTCGGAAGTGCGACTCGGCTTTCTTGAAATCGCCCATCGTGCCAAGCACCCGCCCGATGGAGTATCGCACGCCCGCTTCCACCAGCGGATCCCCGCCGAGAATCCCCGGCGTCGTCGAGACGCTGTCGGCCGCTCGCGTCACCGCGTCGTACATGGTGATCGTCCGCCGACCCTCGTCCGCTTGCGCGGCCATCAGCGTGCCGGACATGAACGCGCTGATCCCCAGGGCGATCCGCGCGGATCGCTCCGCTTCGTTCTTCTTGGCCAGAGCTTCCTTCTCCGCGAGCTTCATCACCCTCGCGGCGTCCTCCGCCTGCCCCTGACGCATCCGCGCTTCGCCCTCCGCCCGGACGGCACGGTCCCGCTCCTGGCTCAGGCGCACGACGTGCTGCTGAATCATCACGCCGAAGACGAGCATCGCGCCCGCCGCGATCAGCACCACCGCCGCGTTCCGCCGCGCCCAAAGCAAAGCCCGCAAGCTCACCGCTTCGCGCCCGGCCGTCGTAGGCCTTCTGTCCAGCCACGCCGCCAGATCCTCCGCCATGGCGAACGCCGACGGATACCGATCCTCCACCTTCGCCGCCGTCGCCCGGTCGCAGATTCGCACCAGCGTCAGCGGGAGCCTCGCGTGCTGACCCTTCAGCCGAAGCAACTCGAGTCCGCCCAGTTCCCCGCGCCGCAGCTGCTCCAGCACGTCCGCTCGGGCTTCGGTGCTGTGACGGCCCGTTGGCTTGACCGGAAGCTCGCCCGTCAACAGGTACCGAAGCGTCGCGCCCAGCGAGTAGATGTCCGAAGCCGGCGTCGCCCGCTCGCCCCGCGCCTGCTCGGGCGCCATGAAAGCCGGCGTCCCCGTGATCCGCCCCGTGTGCATCGACCCGGTCGCGCCCGGGTTGCCCCCTGCCGCCGCGCCGACCGGCGCGCCGGTCGGAAGAGCCGTCAAAGCCGACAAGCCAAAGTCCGCGAGCATCGGCTTGCCGCTTGGCGTCACGATGATGTTCGCCGGCTTGATATCGCGGTGCACGACACCCCGCGCGTGCGCCGAAGCGACGCCCCGCGCGACCTGCTCGATGATCCGCGCGGCCCACCGCGGCGATCGCGCCTGACCGCCCGCCGCGCCCGACGCGTACATCTGCTCCAGCGACATCCCCACCGCTACCGAATGGGCATCCTCTCGCGTTGGCGCCGCATCGCCGACGAGCTGCGCATCGATGAAGGCCCGCCCGTCCGGAAGCTTGCCCGCCGCGTGGATCTTGACCACGTTCGGATGGTCCAAGCTCGCCGCGGCTTGGGCTTCGGTCATGATCCGCCGAAGACCGGCCGCCGCGCTCACGCCCACCGACCCCAGGATCCCGCCGCCTAGCACGCCCGCCTGGTGAAGCAGCTTGAGCGCGACATATCGGCCAAGCTCGGTGTCCCACGCCCGCCACACCGCCCCGAAAGCACCCGACCCCAGCCGCTCGACCAGCCGGTACTTCCCGAGCATCTCACCCTGCTTGGGCCCGTCCTCAGTCTTTTCGTCCGAAGCCATCAGCTCGCAAAGCTCGGCCACCCCCCGGGCTTCCCCGGACACCTTCGGCAGCGCCCCCGCCACCCGTTCGCAAGCGGCCCGAAGGCCGGCTTTGTCCAGCCGCGCGAACTCCTGCATCAGCACCGCCCGGCAGGCTTCCGGGCTTTCGAGGATCGCCGGCCACTCCGCCGCGTACGTCTCGATCCGTGCGCTCACGCCGCGCGATGCCCTCATCTCCGCATCCGCCGCGATCACGTCCGCTTCGCCCGCCGCCGCTTCCGGCCCT
>JBIKTT010000097.1:0-6912 GCA_044347925.1 Phycisphaerales bacterium | reverse complement strand
GCGGACGGTCGTCGGCCGCCCGTGCGGGCAGTTGCTCGACCGTTCCACGGCGTCGCGCAGGCCCAGGAGGGCGCCGAGCTCTCCGTCGGACATCTTGTCGCCTGCTTTCACCGCCGCTTTGCACGCCATCATGTCCAGGACATCGCGGAGAGCGTCCTCGGAGCCCGGAGCAAAGTCCGACGAAGCGGCTTTCTCAAAGAGGTCCGGCAGGAACTCCCCCGGATCCACGCGCCGCTCGAACAGGAATGACGGGAACGCATGCACCGCGAGCTGCTTGGGTCCAAGCGGCGCGGCTTCGATCCCGATCCGCGTCAGAAGCTCGGCGAGTTCGTCCAGACGGGCGAGCTGCGTCGGCGTCGCGTCGAGCACGACGGGCGTCAGGAGCCGCTGGCTTTCGAGGTTCGATTCCGTCACGCGGGCAAGCAGGGCTTCGAACATCACACGCTCGTGCAGAGCGTGCTGATCGACGATCAGCACGCCATGCTCATCCTGCGTGACCAGGTACGAGTTGTGAACCTGAAGCACCTTCGACGCCGGCCTTGGCGCGTCGGTCAGAACCGGCTCCTCGCGAACAATGACGGGCGTCGGCATCGGTGGCGGAGCGAGGGTCGCCGGCTGGCTCGCGGCTTCGGCGGGCTTGGCCTCAAATCCAAGAGCCGGCTGACCGCCCGAGGGTGCCATCCGCTTGAAGTAGTCGACGAACGCCGCCCGGGTGACTTCCGGCCGCTCGGGAGCGGTGGGCGCGAACGCGCCCGGGCTCAGGATCGCCCGCTCTTCCCCCGGACGCACTCCCGAAGCCCGCACCGCCGCGAACGTCGGCGTCAGATCGGCCGCGGCGAGCGCCCGCTTGACCGCATGGAAGACCACCGAGTGCACCACGCCGCTGTCGCGGAAGCGGACCTCCGCTTTCTGCGGGTGAACGTTCACGTCGACGGCCTGCGGGCTCATCTCGAGCATGAGCAGAGCGGTGGGGTGCCGCCCCGGCTCGATCAGCCCGCGGAACGGCTCGCTCAGGGCGTGCTGCACGGTCCGATCGCGCACCGCACGGCCGTTCACAAACAGGTGCTGTGCCGCTCGCGTCGCTCTCGCGATCGACGGAAGCCCCACCAGCCCCCACACCGCAACGCCCCGCGCATCGTCGTACTGATCCGCGTGCACCTCGAGCAACTGGTCCTTGAGCTCTCGCCCCAGCACGTCCAACGCCCGGTCCCGCGCCGTCTGGTCCATCGGCAGGTCGAGCACCGTCCGCCCGTCGCACACGCACCGGAACGCCACCGCCGGATGCGCGAGCGCAAGCTCCGTCAGCGTGTCCACGCACCGCGACTGCTCCGTCGGGATCGTCCGCAGGAACTTCCGCCGCGCCGGCGTGTTGAAAAACAGGTTCCGCACCGCGATCGACGTTCCGATCGGGCCCGAAGCCGGCTTGATGTCCGCCGGCGTCAATCCCTCGACCACACCCTCCGTCTCAAGCACCCACGCGCCGACCTCGCCCGGCGTCCGCGACCTGATCGCCACCCGGGCCACGCTCGCGATCGAAGCGAGGGCTTCGCCGCGGAACCCGAGCGTCGCGATGCGGTCCAGATCGCCGGTTGAGGTGATCTTGCTGGTCGCGTGCGGGTGCACCGCGAGGGGAAGGTCGTCGCGCTCGATCCCGGAGCCATTGTCGGTGACGCGGACGAGCTCGGTCCCCCCGGCTTCGAGCTCGAGCGAGATCGCCGTCGCGCCAGCGTCGATGGAGTTCTCGACGAGTTCCTTGACGACCGAAGCGGGCCGCTCGACGACCTCGCCCGCCGCGATCTGGCTCGCGACAAGCGGGGAAAGGGGCTGGATGCGGCGGGCCGCGGTCGGGGCGTTCACGATTCCACTGTACGCAAAAAGCCCCCTCCGCGGGGAGGGGGCTTGCGTGGTCAGAGCTTCAATCGAGGCCGGGCGGTTTGGCTGATCTCAGACCGTCCGCGGTTCCTCGCCGGACGCTTCCGATGAGCCTTCCTGCGGGCGGAGCGTCCCGTCGTTCAGCGGCTTGCCGAAGCCGGCCGCGAACCCGGGGCCGATGACCGAAGCCGCGCCGAACCCGCCGCCGCCCGCCTGGGGCATCGGCTGGGGCGCGGGGGGACGAGGAGCGGGAGCCGGCATGGCGCGGGGGCCGAAAGCCCCGCCCATTCCCGGCGTGCCGGGCGGACGCATGCCCTGCGGCGGAGCGGCCTGAGGGGTGAGCTCCGCTTTGAACACGTAGTCCGTGACGCGGTCCTTGATCTGCTGCAGCGCCGCGGTGAACATGTGCGAACCCTCGCGCTTGAACTCGATGCGGGGGTCGTTCTGGCTGAAGGCGCGGAACCCGATCGTGCTCAGAAGCTGGTCCATCGCGTAAAGGTGGTCCTTCCACGCGCTGTCCATGACATCCAGCGTGATGGTCCGCTCAAAGCGGAGCATCTCGGAGCGGAGGATGTTCTCGACGAACGATCGGATCGCCTGCGGGCGGTCGACCGTGTCGAGATACCGGAGCGCTTCGGGCATGGTGCCGTTGAACCGCTCCTTGATGTACGCTTCGAGCTCTTCGTCGGTCTTGCAGGCGAGGGCCCTTGCGACTTCCCTCTCGAGCTCGCCCTCGCGGACGAAGACCTCGGCTTTGGCCTGCAGGTCCTGCCGCATGCTCTGGGGCGTGCGTTTCTTCATCTCGTCGATGGTCCAGCCGAGGCGGTAGCGGACGTTGGCCCAGCGGCAGAGGTTCTCGAAAGCTTCCGCCGGGCTGTACTGCATCATCGACTTGGTCATCTCGATCGCGAACTTGATCGGGTAGTCGATCTCCTTGCGGGTGTAGAACTCGCGGGCTTTCTGAAGGATCAGGGCTTCCGCGGGGTTCACGCCGTTCTTGGGAGTCTCGCCCTTGAGAGCCTGCTTGAGCTCGTCCGCGGTGACGTCGAGGAGGAACTTCTCCTTGGCCCACGAGGCGAACTGCTGGATGCCGTAGTCCTTGGCGAGGTACGTCGAGATCCCCGAGAGGTCGGCACGCTCGATCTTGCGGAACGCCGACTCGGTGAGGAGGTTGAGCACGCGGCGTCGTTCCTTGGTGCCGTTGGCCTGCAGCACCGCCGGATCCAGGTCGACGTTGAACCGGGTCTTGGCCCAGGTGACAAGGCCCGGGATGTCAAAGTCGACGTTGACGTCCGAGCCCTCGTGCGGCATGTACTCGCCGAGGCTTCGGTCGATCTCCGCGAGCTCGTCATCGCGGGCGTCGCGGCGGATCGTGACCATCATCTCTTCCATGTCCTTGCCACGCAGGCGTTCGGACTGGATCGGATTGCCAAGGACGTTGGAAGCGTGCTCGGCCGCGCATTCGGCGGGGTAGTCCTTCGAGAGGTACTTGCTCGCGTTGGCGTGAATCGTCTCGCCGATCCAGTCCATGAGCAGGCCCTTGACGTCGCGACCCTCGAGCACGCGCTGACGCGTGCCGTAGAACCGCTGGCGGTGGTGCTCGCGGACTTCATCGTACTCGAGAAGCTGCTTGCGCTGCTGGAAGTGGTGCTCTTCGACCTTGCGCTGGACGCGTTCGATCGAGCTCGAGATCCACGGGTGCTCGATGGAGACGCCCTCCTTCATGCCGCCGAACTTCGCGAGGAAGTTCTGCATGGTCTCGCCGGCGAACATCTTGGTGATGTCGTCCTCGAGGGACACGAAGAAGCGGGTCGAGCCCTGGTCGCCCTGGCGGCCCGATCGGCCGCGGAGCTGGTTGTCGATGCGGCGGCTTTCGTGACGCTCGGTGCCGATCACGTGCAGGCCGCCCATCTCCTCGATGTCCTTGAACCAGCGGATGCGGTGCAGGAGGCAGCGGCCGCTCTTGTCAAGCTCGGCGCGGAGGCGATCGGCGGACATCTTGCCGACCTGCCCCTCGGTGAGGAGGGTGGTCTTGAGAGCCCAGTGGCGGAGCAGGGCGAGCTCGACGTCGGGGAACGTCATCGCTTCGGCTTCGCGCTTGGGCATCTCGAGCTCGGTCGACGCGATCTTGCGGTAGATCTGCTCGCGGAGGGTGTTCTCGTCGGCGTCGATGGTGAGCGTGCGCGGCGCGATGCCGCGGCGGAGCCAGTGCTCGAGAAGCTGCTCGCGGGTGAACTGGCCGAGCTTGATATCGGTGCCTCGGCCGGCCATGTTGGTCGAGATCATGACGGACCCGAGCTGACCGGCCTGCTCGACGATCTCGGCTTCACGCTGGATCTTGTCCGGCTTGGCGTTGAGGGTCTCGTGCTTGATGCCGTACTTGTTGGCGAGGGCCTTGGAGAGCATCTCGCTCTTCTCGACGTTGGTGGTGCCCACGAGCATGGGGCGTCCGACGTCGTGGAAAGCCTTGATCTCGTCGACGATCGCGTTCCACTTGTCCTTGGCGGAGAGATAGATGACGTGCTCGTAGTCCTTACGCCGCGCTGGCTTGTTGGTCGGGATGGCAACGACGTCGAGCTTGTAGATGTCGTTGAATTCCTGGGCTTCGGTGTCCGCGGTGCCGGTCATGCCCGCGAGCTTCTTGTACATCTTGAAGTAGTTCTGGATCGTGATGGTGGCGACCGTCTGGGTCTCCTCCTTGATCGGCACCTGCTCCTTGCACTCGATGGCCTGGTGGAGGCCGTCGGACCACTGGCGGCCGACCATGGGGCGTCCGGTGTTGGTGTCGACGATCACGATGCTGGGCGTCATCTGGCCCGTGCGGGGGTCCTGCGAGTCCATCACGATGTAGTCGCGCTCATTCTGATAGACCGTGTGAGCGCGGATCGCCTGCTCCAGCAGGTGGGGCAGGTCCATGTTCTGATCGACGTAGAAGGAGCCGATGCCGGCGACGCGCTGGGCTTCGGAGATGCCGTCGTGCGTCACGAACGCCTGCTTGCGTTCGGGCTTGACCTCGTAGTACTGGACGAACTTGGTGCGTTCGGCCTGGAGGCCCGGGAGCGCCGCTTTGGCTTCCGCGAGGGCTTTCTGAAGCTCGGGCTTGCGTCCGCCATCACGGAGCTGGCGGAGGTCGCCCTCGATCGACTTGATCTTGAGGGTGCACTCGGTGACGGCGTCCTCGGCGGCCTGCCAGGGGCGCTGCCTGTCGACCAGGTGGCGTGCGAGGCGGTCGGCGAGCTCGTACCGGGGCTCACCCTCGTGAGCGGCGCCGGAGATGATGAGCGGCGTGCGGGCCTCGTCGATGAGGGTGGAGTCCACCTCGTCGACGATGGCGAAGTCGCGCTTGCGCTGAACCTGCTCCTCGACGCGACGCTTCATGTTGTCGCGGAGGTAGTCAAAGCCGAACTCGCTGGTGGTTCCGTAGACGACGTTGCAGCGGTACATCTGCCGCTTCTCGTTCTCATCCTGCATGTGCTGCGGGTGGATGGCGCCGACGGTCATGCCGACGGCGTGGAAGAAGGGGCTGGTCCAGTCGCGGTCGCGCTGGACGAGGTAGTCGTTGACCGTGATGACGTGCACCTGCCAGCGGCTGCACGCGGCGACGTACGCGGCGAGGGGGCCGACGATCGTCTTGCCTTCGCCGGTCTTCATTTCGGCGATCTTGCCCTGGCCGAGCACCATCGCGCCGATGAGCTGGACGTCGAAGGGGCGGGCCCGGAACGGGGGCTTGCTCTCGGTGTAGATCGTGCGCACGGCGTCGTACACCGCCGGCGGGATGTCCACCTGCGCCCATCCGGGGATCAGCTCGCGACCGCCAAGCCACTCGCCGGTGGGGGGGATGGGCGGCGTCGCTTCCATCTGAGCCTTCAGATCGCGGTAGATCCCCTGGACCTCGGGCGGGAGCTGAGCGGGGTCGAAGTTGTGCTTGGGGTTGAAGATGTTGCGGATGCCGACCGACCGGTCCATCGCTTCGCGAGCGGTGGCGAGGGCTTCGACGAGCACCTCGTCGGGCGGGGTGCCGGCTTCGACCTTCTTTCGGAGCTCGGTGAGCCGGCCGCGAAGCTCGGAGTCGGTCTTCGTCCGCAGCTCGTTCTCGCGGGCGTTGATCGACCGGACGAGCATCTGGTAGCGTTTGACGAACCGCTCGTTGCGGCTGCCGGCGATCTTCTTGATCAGAAACCCGATAATCGGAATATCACGTTCGGCCATGGCTGTGTCTCGCATCGCACCGGGAGAATGCTCTCCGGGCGCGGAAAAGGGGCATTGAGGGTCAGATTGGCAATGGAAGCGGACGGACTCGGAGCGCGGCCGGTCGCGTTACACGCGCGGCTCGCGATGCTTCAGGCGATCAGGAATGATCAAGCCTTGGGCGGAGCAAGTCCGGTGGACCACGGCGAGAGCGTGGCTTCGATGGTGGCCGCGACTTCCAAGGACGGCGTCGCGTGCGAAACCGGAGCGGGTGCCTCAAGCACGCGCTCGCGGGCTTTTGTGTCGCCCTGCGGGCGGTCTGGCTCGGTGAAGACGCCCCGGTGGGCGGCCGCGACGATGGTCGTGGCAAGCCGCGTGCGGGTCTCGCTGGACCCCGGCCCCGCGAACTCGAGCATCGAGATCGAGAGCTGGACCGTCAGCGCCATCAGCACGAGCATGGACCAACCGTGTCCAGCCGGGCGGCGGACGGGGTGGCAGGTCGAGCTGTTCTGGCGAACCGGGTCTGTCACGGCCCTAAGAGTATCGTCTTCCCGGCCTCGAGGGGATAGGTCACCCGAACAATCTTCGGCCATCGGAAATTTCTGCGGACCCGGCGGGTGGATCGTCCGATAGTTCACGGTCCCCGACTCTGGAATCGGCGCGAGCGTGTGCTACGGTGCGGTATGGGCGATGACCAGACCGATTCGAGCATGGGCGGCGCAGGGCAGGCCGGGGACCCGAACGCGGCCGGCTTGCCGCTTCACTCCGGCACGCCGTCCGGTCACAGTCCGTCCGACGGCACTCCATCTGCCAAGGGAACGCCTCCGATGATCGCCACCCGCCATTCCCTGC
>JBIKTT010000096.1:0-6924 GCA_044347925.1 Phycisphaerales bacterium | reverse complement strand
GCATCCGGACCTCACCATCCGCCGCCTCACAAGCCCGACCGACCCGGAGATCGCCGCGCTCGCGGAGGTCCTGCTCGACTGCGTCGCGGGCGGTGCATCGGTCGGCTTCATGTCCCCGCTGAGCAAAGAGCACGCGCTCGCGTTCTGGCGAAGGGTCGCCGAAGCCGCCGCTCGCGGAGCCCGCATCCTGCTCGTCGCCGAAGATGAGCACGGCATCTGCGGCACCGTCCAACTGATCCTCGACCAGCCGGACAACCAGCCCCACCGTGCCGACCTCGCGAAGATGCTCGTCCACCGCCGCGCCCGGCGTCGCGGCTTGGGCGAAGCCCTGATGCGAGCCGCCGAAGAAGCCGCACGCCTCGCAGGTCGCACCCTCCTCGTCCTCGACACCGTGACGGAAAGCGACGCATCCCGCCTCTACCACAAGCTCGGCTGGATCCGCGTCGGCGACATCCCCGGCTATGCGCTGTACCCCGACGGCTCGCTCTGCGGAACGACGTACTACTACCGGAGCCTGGCTCCCGAACGCGGCGGATCGACCGCCAGCACGCCTCGGTCGCATCCGAAGGCCTGAGGAGAGGTCAGTCCGCCAATGAAAACGACCGCTCGCGCGGTCGTCTCGTGGAGCTTGTTGGAGGCTTGGCTCAGGTCGTCGGGGCCGTGCCCTGGATCGGACGGTCTTCAAGAGCCAGCGCGTTCGTCGGCCGGGTGTCCACACGCTCACCCTCGACCGGCGAGAACCTGGACCCGTAAAGCGGCAGGCGGCGGTTGGAGAGGGCCCGCGGGAAGAGCGGCTGACCCAGGAACGAGATGACCAGCGCCGCGACGTTGATGCCGAGCATCAGGAGGGTCGCTTCCGCGCCCGGACGCGTGTGCCAGCCCATGTAGATCCCGACGCTGGTCGCGATGACCAGGACGAGGCTGATGGGGATCAGCCCCGACCAGCCCATCACCATGATCTGGTCGTACCGCAGACGCGGGATCGTCCAGCGGATCACCATCGTCAGCATGATGATCGCGATCGTCTTCCCGAGGAAGATGCCGAACTTCAGCAGCACCGCGGCGAACCCGGTCGCTTCCATCCCCCAGACCTGCATGAACGGGAGCGGCTCAAACCCGCCGAAGAACAGGAGCACAAAGAACGCCGTGCCCGTCACGATGTGCGAGTACTCCGCCAGGAAGTACAGCGCGAACCGCATCGAGGAGTACTCGGTGTGGTACCCGCCGACAAGCTCCTGCTCGGCTTCCGCGTTGTCGAACGGCGCCCGGTTGGACTCCGCCAGGATGCAGATGTAGAAGATGAGCGCCGCAAGCGGATGGGCGAAGACAAGCCAGCCGTGGGCGTTCTGATACTCGAGAATGTCCGTCGTCCGGAGCGACCCGACGGTCAGCAGCACCACCAGGATGATCAGCCCCATCGGGATCTCGTACGACAGCATCTGGGCCGTCGCTCGCATCCCGCCCAGGAACGAGAACTTGTTGTTGCTCGCCCAGCCGCCGATCGTGATGCCGTACACACCCAGCGACGCGACCGCGAGCAGATAGACGATGCCGATGTTGACGTTCGCCCCCGCGACCACCACCTCGCCGTCGAACAGGTCGAACAGCCCGAAGACATCGCCGTTCCAGAACCCGCCCCAAGGGATTACCGCAAACCCGATCAACGCGGGGATCACCACGATCGCCGGCGCGAGCGTGAACAGGATCTTGTCCACCCGGCTCGGGGTGAAGTCCTCCTTCACGAGGAACTTGATCCCGTCCGCAAGCGGCTGGCCCAGACCCAGGCACCCCTTGAGGAAGGAAAGGAACGGCAACCCGAAGTCAAACCCCGTCCGGTTGGGGCCGATCCGGTCCTGGATGTACGCGGAGACCTTTCGCTCCGCCATCACCAGATAGGCGACCGAGATCAGAATGACGTGCACCACGACGAAAAGCGTGATGACGGAGACGATGAACTGGGGCGTGATGAACCCGGGCATCCAACTTGGCATGGGGCCAGTGTAGGCCACGGCCCCGGTCAAGTGGTTGGGACCTGATCGGGCGACGTTCCCGGGTCACGGCTTCCTGACGCCGCACTCGGGGCACTTGTCCGCTTCCACGCCGTGGAGGGCGTACCCGCACGCGAAGCACTCACCATGTCGAAGCCGGCGGGCCGGAATCCAGATGGTCCTGTACCACTCCTGAAGCGACATGAACATGCCCACCGCGAACATCGTGGAGACCAAGGAGAGCAGGTGCCGCACGGTGTCGCTCTGCACGAGCACGCCGATAAGGCTTGTACCAATGATCGCCGCGAAGCACAAGCACGCTTTCAGCATGGCGATCGAGATGCTCATGGTGGGTGTTTGACATTGTACTGAATCGTGCGCACGGGAGCAGATTTGGCAACGCGGGCCCGTGAAGGCCGCGCCGTGAGGTCGATCTTGCCCGACACCTGGGGCCGCAGGACGGTCGTTCGGACGCGGCAGGCGAGATCCTGGTGCAAGTCGGTTCCGGTGCGAACGAAGGCGGTGGTTACACGCGTGCGCTCACTTGAGAAACGCGGTTGCGAGCTTGATGTCGTCTTGGGTCAGTTCGTGGCCGGCTTGCAGGATTTCGTGGCGGACGGTCGCGCCGGCGAGCTTGAGCTGGCCCGCGAGGCGCACGGCGTTTTCCGCTGGGATGATCGGGTCGCGGTTGCCGGAAACGATAAGGATGTCGACGCCGGAAAGGTCGACTTTGGCGGGGTCGGGGAGGGTGACCATGGCCCGCAGGAGGACGGCTTTGCGGACGGCGGGGCCGTGCGTGAGGAGCAGAGCCGCGATCGTGTTGGCACCGTTGCTGAAGCCCAGAGCGTCGAGGGTCTGGATCTCGTAGCGATTCTTCGCGGTCGTGAGCCACTTCGACAGGTCGGCGACGCGGGCGGCGAGGTCCTTGAGGTCGAAGACGCCTTCGGCCAAGCGGCGGAAGAAGCGCAGGGCGCCGTGCTCATCGACGTTGCCGCGCGGGCTGAGAAGCGAGCGGCCCGGAGCGACGCGGCGGCCCAGGGGGAGCAGGTCGCTTTCATCGCCGCCGGTGCCGTGAAGCAGAAGCAGCGCGGAGGTCGAGGGTTGCTCGCTGGGCTCGAAGACGTGGGCGTGGATGGAGAGGTCTGACATGGGAGGGTCTCGCTGGAAGAGCGCCCGGGCTCTTGCGAGCTTCGGGCGCCAGGAGGGGGCGGGGTCAGGTTCGCACGACGACCTTGGGGAGGACGCTTTCGATCCGGTCGCGGAGGTGTTCCTGCGCGGGGAGCTTGAGCGTTTCGCCGAGGCGGCCCAAGGGCTCATCGGTGGCGAAGCCGGGTCCGTCGGTCGCGATCTCAAACAGGACGCCCTGCGGCTCGCGGAAGTAGATGGAGCGGAAGTAGAAGCGGTCGGCGACGGGCGTGGGCCGCAGGCCCGTCTGGATCATCGTCTTCGCCCACTCGGCTTGCTGAGCGTCCGAAGCGGCCCGCATCGCGATGTGGTGGACGATGCCGCCGCCGAGCTTGTGCATCGGAGCGGCGGGGTCTGCGATCACATCGACAAAGCGGCCGATGGGGCTTGCACCCTCGCCGATGGCGCGGAAGCGGGTGCGGTTGCCTTCGGTCGCGACCTTCTCCATGCCGAAGGCTCCGGCGAGCAGCTTCTCCATCCGCGAAAGGTCGCGGACGAGGAGCGTCGCCGAGTGGAAGCCCCGGATGGCGAGGTCGCTTCCGACGCCGCCGCCGGTCCACGCGGGCACGGCATCGACGGCCTGGTCCTCGATGAGCTCAAGCTTGAGCCCGTCGGGGTCCTCGAACGCGAGGGCGGTCTGGCCGAATCGGTCGACCTTGGTTGCGGTCACATCGTGGGAAGCCAAGCGGTCGGCCCACGCGCCCAGCGAGCCGGAGGGCACGGCGTAGGTGGTGGTGGCGACGGCTCCCGCGCCGTGAACGCCGCGCTTGATGTGCGGCCAGGGGAAGAACGTCAGGATGGTGCCGGGGGAGCCGCCTTCGTCACCGAAGTAGAAGTGGTAGGTGCCGGGGTCGTCGAAGTTGACGGTCTGCTTGACGAGGCGCAGGCCGAGGACGCCGGTGTAGAAGTCCAGGTTGCGCTGCGGGTCGCTGGCGATGGCGGTGATGTGGTGGATGCCGGTGGTGCGAAGCATGGGAACCTCCGAGTTCTGCCTCGGTCCCGATCGCAGGAGCGGGGGAGGCAGGGTTCCTCTTTCTATGTTCAAACAGGGAATTTTGTTCGGTCCGGTGATCGGAATGAACTGACGCCGTACGAACGAAAAACAAACACCGGGCCTCACCACGGGGCCCGGTGCTCTGGACAGTCTGCAATGGAAAGGCGGCTGTGAGGGGTCCGTGCGCCGTCTTTGGTGTCAGGCGGCGATGTTCGTCGCGGCTTCGATGGATTCGACGACCTGGCGGACCTGGAAGGGCTTCTTGAGGAAGGAGTCGAACCCTTGGGCGCGGAGGCCGTGGACTTGCCCGTCGGTGAGCTTGGAGCTCATGGCGATGATGCGGGTGAACTGGAGATTTTCGCTCTTGCGGATCATTTCGGCGACCTGCTTGGCTTCACCGCTTCCGGTGCCGGAGCCGTCGCCGATGTGGATGTCCATGAGGAGGACATGCGGCTTGAAGCGTTCGGCTTCCATGCCGGCGGCGAAGCCTGTGTTGGCGGTGCGGACCTCGTAGTTGGTCTGTTCGGTGAGGATTTTGGCGAGGGTGTCGCAGACTTCGCGTTCGCCGTCGACGAGGAGGACGCGGGTGCGTCCTGAGAGGAGCCCGTCGATGGGCATCGAGTGGGCTTTCATGAAGCGGAGGAGCTCGGAGGTGGGGATTCGGCGGTCGCGGGAACCGGGGATTCGGTAGCCCTTGAGCGCGCCGGTGTCGAACCACTTGCTGACCGTGCGAGGGGCGACATTGCAGATCTTGGCAACTTCGCCGGTGGTCAGGACTTCTTTTTCAAACGCCATCATCTCACCTCTTGAACGCAGTGGTTCGGGGCCCGGGCTTCCGTGCCCGGGGCCGTTCGACACCCCAACGATCGGCCACCCGGGGGGGCGACTTCACGCTGGGACGCGCCAATCGACAATTCCGGAGCAAATCGGGCGGTCGGCGGGGGGTCTTGGCGGGGTTTCCGGTCCTGGGAGTGGGGCGGTGCGATGGGAAGGGAGGGGGTCGGCGGCTGGGAAGGGTTTGGGGGCTTGATTGACACCCGGGGCCTGAACTTGGTACAGTGTGGGTCCCATTCCCGTCTGGCGCGAGCCTGGCGGGGGGGACAAGGCAGGCGGTGCGCGTCCGAGGTCCCGAAATGTGGCTTCGGGAGGGCGGCAACCGGCCTTGGGCTTGCTGCGTACAGATCCCCACCCGGTTTGCTGGCCCCGAGCGAACGGAAGATAACCCTCGCGGACGTGCACAGGAGTGCCGGACGAGCATCCGGACTCTTGGCATCGACGCCTGGACATCGACGCGACCGCTTGAGACGCCCCGCCAACGCCCCGTCCATGCTTTGACAGACAGCCCCGACCATTCAGACAGCCGATCGCAAATTGAACGGCCTTGATCTCAGGAGTTTCTTGTGCCCCACACCCGCGGCGACCATCGTAATGCCTTCTTCGCTCCCACGTTCCGCGCCGGCGCGCTGGTGATCGCGGCGCTTGTCGCGTCCGTCGGCACGACGTCGACGGCGTTCGCCCAGGCGGCGGACGAGTCGGTGACGACCAAGACGGAAGTGCAGCTCCTGAGCGACTTCATCCACTATGTGAACATCGACAACTACAAGCTGGCGCAGGCTTTCGGGAACGAGCTGCTTTCGCGGAAGGTGGCGGCCCGCGACTTTGTGACCAAGGTGGTCGAGGGTTCGGATCAGGTGGAGCGGTTCGACGCGGCGTCGGCGAAGGCGCAGCGCGTGTCGGACGTGGCTTCGATCGCGTCCGAGCTGATGGCGCTTTACGAGAAGGGCAAGCTTGAGCTTGCTCGTGACCCTGACGAGATCGCCAAGTCGATCAAGATGCTGACGGGCAACGCCCGCGGGCGGGTGCTTGGCGGCGAGCGTCTGAAGGCGGCGAGCGAGTACGCGGTGCCGCAGCTTCTGCGTGCGATGCTGGACAGCCGCGGGGACGCGGTGCTTGCGGCGGAGGCGCAGTCGGTGCTGACGGCGATGGGTTCGCGGTCGGTGCAGCCTCTGTGCGCGGCGCTGATGGGCCTGGACGGCGTGGGTCAGGAGCGGGTGGCGATGGTGCTGGGTGACATCGGGTATCCGGCGTCGCTGCCGTACCTGGCGGAGCTTCAGCAGTCGACGAAGAACGCGGCGGTGCGTTCGGCGTGCGAGCGGGCGCTGTCGCGGTTCAGCGATGTGAGCCAAGTTCCGCCGAGCGAGCTTTATCTGGCGCTGGCGGAGCGTTACGCGATGCAGAGCGCGGACGTGACGAGCTTCCCGTCGGATGAGTTCCAGCTGATCTGGGATTTCGAGCCTTCGGTGGGCCTGTCGATGACGGCGATTCGCACGCCCGTGTACCACGAGGCGATGGCGATGCGGAGCGTGGAGCGGGCGCTGAATCTGCAGACGGAGAACCCCGAGGCGGTGGCGCTGTGGGTGGCTTCGAACTTCAAGCGTGAGATCGAGACGCCGGAGGGTTACCAGAACCCGGTGTATCCGGCGGAGCGGAAGAACGCGATGTACTACGCGGTGGCTTCGGGCGCGCAGGCGTGCCAGCGGGTGCTGGCGCGTGCGATCGATGCTCGGAACACGCCGCTTGCCCGCAAGGCGATCGCGGCGCTGAGCAAGACGGCGGGCGGATCCTCGCTGTGGTCGAGCGGTCTGACGCGTCAGCCGCTGCTTGAGGCGATCAACTATCCGAACCGTCGCGTGCAGTATGAAGCGGCGATCGTTCTGGGCGCGGCGCAGCCGCGTGAGACGTTCACGGGCTCCGAGC
>JBIKTT010000095.1:0-6932 GCA_044347925.1 Phycisphaerales bacterium | reverse complement strand
AGATTGCGATCGAGGGCGTCGCGCCCGATGCGCTCGCGTTTGGGAAGACTTGGGGGACGAAGGACGAGCTTCGCTGGGCTTTCGACATCACGTTCAACGACGGGATGATCCGGAACACGCCGGCGGGGCGGCTTGCGGAGTATTTCGGCCGGTATGTTTACGCGCCGACCGCTCGCACGCTTGATGTGACGCTTGGGAGCGACGACGCGTGGAAGATCTACGTCAACACGAAGGAAGCGGCGGCGCGGTTTGTCGAGCGCGGCATCGACCAGGGCCGTGACAACGCGACCATCGAGGTCAAGCCCGGCCGGAACGCGGTCGTGCTCAAGATTGCGAACACCGGCGGGCCGGGCGGTGCGTTCTGGACGGCGACGGAGCGGCCCGGTTCGGCCGACGCTCTCACGAGCGACATGACGGCGGCGATTCTTTCGGAAACCGCGCGGTCCCCGGAGCTTGCCGCTCGCCTGGACCGGGCATGGCGTGAGACTTCGCTTCCGGCGTATCGCGAGCGTGCGGCGCGTCTGGACGCGATCGACGCGGAGAAGAAAGCTCTGGACGCCGCGGCTCCGAAGACGATGGTGATGAAGGAGCTTCCCAAGCCGCGCGAGACGTTTGTGCTTTCGCGTGGCGCCTATGACCAGCCTGATAAGAACCGCCCGGTCAGCCGCCGCGTGCCGGCGTTCCTTGGCAAGCTGCCGGAGGGTGCTCCGGCCGATCGGCTGGGCCTCTCGAAGTGGATGACGGGTGCGGAGAACCCGCTTTTCGCTCGCGTCACGGTGAACCGGATGTGGGAGACGGTCTTCGGCAAGGGGCTGGTGCGGACGACGGATGATTTCGGGTTCCAGGGGGATTGGCCGAGCCATCCGGAGCTGCTTGACTGGCTCGCGGTTGAGTTCCGCGAGTCTGGCTGGAACGTGCGGCATGTGCTGCGTCTGATGGTGACGAGCGCGACGTACAAGCAAGCTTCGATCGTTCGCAAGGACCTTGCGGAGACGGACCCGGAGAATCGGTTGCTTGCGTTCTATCCGCGGCGGCGGCTTGGTGCGGAGCAGATCCGCGACATGGCTCTCTTCAACGCGGGGCTGCTTGCGGAGAAGATGGGCGGGCCTTCGGTGAAGCCGTACCAGCCCGAGGGGATCTGGACGGAGGTCGCGATGCCGCAGTCCAACACGCGGATCTTCGAGCGGGGCATGGGTGAGGACCTGTACCGCCGCAGCTTGTACACGTATTGGAAGCGGGCGGCGCCGTCGCCGTCGATGCTGACGTTTGATGCGCCGACGCGCGAGATGTGCACGGTGAGTCGTCCGAGCACGAACACGCCGCTTCAGGCGCTGGTGCTTTGGAACGATGAGCAGTTTGTGGAAGCGGCGCGGGTGCTCGCGCAGCGGACGCTGACGACGCCGGGCGATGATGCTTCGCGGCTGACGACGATGTTCCGGCGATGGACGGCTCGCATGCCCAGCGAGCGTGAGATGACCGCGATCGCGGCGGCACTGGCGGACTTCCGCAAGCGGTATGCCGACGCGCCCGCGGATGCCGAAGCCTTGCTCAAGGTGGGCGTGGCGGAGAAGCCCAAGGACCTTGCCGCGGCCGAGCTTGCGGCGTGGACCATGGTTGCGAGCAGCATGATGAACCTTCACGAAGCGATTACGCAGGACTGAACACAGGACCGAGACCACCATGAAGAACGACCCGATTCAGCCCGCGTCCCACCCGCTTGAGCAGCACTATCTCGACCTCACGCGCCGCCGATTCTTCGGGCAAGCGGCGACGATGATGGGGGCGGGGCTCGGCGGTCTTGCTCTGTCGACGATGTTGAGCGGCGCGGGCCATTCCGGCGTCGCCGGCGGCGGGACCGACGACGCCGCCCGGGCCGAAGCTCTCTTCCGGGCGGGGACGCACTTTGCTCCCAAAGCCAAGCGCGTGATCTGCATGCACATGGAGGGGGCGCCCAGCCAGCTTGATCTCTATGACCACAAGCCGGGGTTGCGGCATCGGTTCAACCAGGACCTGCCCGAGTCCATCCGCAACGGGCAGCGGCTCACGGGGATGACGAGCGGCCAGTCTCGGTTTCCCGTCGCGCCGTCGATCTTCAAGTTCTCCAAGCACAAGAACTCACAGGACGGGGTCTGGCTTTCCGAGCTCATCCCCCACACCGCTTCGATCGCTCATGAGTTGTGCTTCATTCATTCGATGCACACGGAAGCGATCAACCACGAGCCGGGGATCACGTTCTTCCAGACGGGCAATCAGCAGCCCGGGCGTCCGTCGATGGGGTCGTGGCTGAGCTACGGCTTGGGGTCTTCGAACGCGAACCTGCCGACGTTTGTCGTGCTGATCACGCAGGGGATCGGGAACATGCAGGCGCTCTCCGCGCGGTTCTGGGGCTCGGGGTTCCTGCCCTCGGAGCATCAGGGTTGCCGGATGCGTTCCGCGGGGGACCCGGTGCATTTCCTGAAGGATCCGGCGGGTGTGGCTCGCGCCGATCGTCGCCGCATGCTTGATCTCGTTGGCGAGCTCAACGAGCAGGAAGCCGCTCGGTCGCTTGACCCCGAGGTTCGCGCGCGGATCTCGCAGTATGAGATGGCGTATCGGATGCAGATGTCGGTGCCGGAGCTTGCGGATTTCAGCGATGAATCGCAGGAAACGCTGGATATGTACGGGCCGGACGTGAAGAAGCCGGGTTCGTTCGCGGCCAACTGTCTGCTGGCGCGGCGGCTGGCGGAGCGCGGCGTGCGGTTTGTGCAGCTTTACATGCGAGGGTGGGACCAGCACGGCAACCTTCCGAGCGAGCTGAAAGCCCAGTGCAACGCGGTGGATCAGCCGCAAGCGGCGCTGGTGAAGGATCTGCGGCGGCGCGGGATGCTGGACGACACGCTGGTGCTTTGGGCGGGCGAGTTCGGGCGGACGGTGTACTCGCAGGGGACGCTGACGACGGAGAACTACGGCCGCGACCACCATCCGCGCTGCTACACGATCTGGATGGCGGGCGGCGGTGTGAAGCCCGGCATCACGTACGGCAAGACGGACGAATTCTGCTACAACATCGTCGAGAACCCGATGGATGTGCACGACCTGCACGCGACGATGCTTCACTGCCTCGGGCTGGATCACACGCGGCTGACGTACCGTGCTCAGGGCCGAGATTTCCGGCTGACGGACGTCTTTGGCAAGGTGCGGAAGGATCTGCTGCTGTGATGGCTAGTGGCGTGAAGATGGATTGGGTGAACGTGCTTCGCGGAGCTTCAAGGACGAACAGATGAGCGCATGGATCGAGGTACTGGGGCGGTCGCATCCGATGCTGCTGCACGCTCCGATCGGGATTTTCATCGGCTTGGCGGCGATCGAGCTGGCGATGGTGCTGGCGCGGGGGAGCGGGTGGCTTGGCGCCGTGCGCGTGCTTGCGACGATCGGCGCGCTCTCGGCGGTCGCGGCGGGGGTGACGGGGTACATCCTGAGCCAGGAGGGGGGTGGCCAGACGTATGCGGGCAAGACCCTCGATCTTCACTTCTACACCGGGATCGCGTGCACGATTCTGGCGTGTCTGACGGCGGCGGTTTCCCTGTGGGGGGATAAGCCGCTGGCGCGACGGGCTCTGCTGCTTGCGACGCTTGCGATGCTCTTTCCTGCGGGGCACCTTGGCGCGACGATGACGCACGGCGCGGACTTCCTGTTTGCGCCGCTCAATCGCAAAGCGGAGCGCGAGCCGAACGCCGAGTTTGAGCCGACGATCACGCCGGTGTCGACCACCCGGTTTGACGCCGAGATCAAGCCGATCCTCGCGCGAACCTGCTACGCCTGCCATGGCGAGGAGAAAGCCAAGGGCGGCCTCCGCATGCACACGCAAGCGGACCTGCTCGCGGGCGGGGACCTTGGCAGCTTGTTTGTCGCGGGCAACCCGGAAGCCAGCCAGATCGTGGACCGCATCCAACTGCCGCTCTTGGACGATGACCACATGCCGCCGGAGGGCAAGCCGCAGCCGACGGAAGCGGAGATCGCGGCGATCGTGGATTGGGTCAAGCGCGGGGCCCGTTTCGATGAGCCGCTGGCCGGGGAAGCGCCCCCGCCGCCCGCTCCGACGCTTGCGCCTGCCGCACCGGCGATCCCGCCCCCGTCGGCTTCGGCCGTTTCGGCGCTGCGAGCGGCGCTCGCCCATGCCGAGCCGGTGAGCGAATCGAACCCGCGGCTGATCGTGAGCTTTGCCGCGATCGCTCCGACGATCGATGACGCGAAAGCGGAAGCCCTGCTCAAGCCGCTTGCGGACTCGATCGAGGATCTCTCGCTTGCGCGGACGCAGGTCGGAGCCAAGACGATGGCTTTGGTGGCGACGATGCCGCATCTCCGCCGGCTTGACGTGGCGTCGACGCCGATCACGGTCGAGCAATTGGTGATGCTCAAGGGGCATGGGGCACTCGAAGAACTGATTCTGGCCCGCACGAAGCTCGCGGGTGCGGACGGGGCGGTTCGCGGGCTTTTGACCTCGCTGCCGAAGATCAGGACGCTTTATGTGTGGGATGCGGGGCTGACGCCCGAGACGATTGCGGACCTCCGCGAGCTCAAGACGGGCTTGTCCGTCGACGCGGGGGACAAGCTGACGACGACCACGCTGGAGGGGGAGACGGACCTCAAGTTCACGAGCGATGCCCCGCCGGTTGGAGCGACGCCGGCGGTCGCGGCCGACCTCAAGCCGATCAACACCGTTTGCCCGATCTCCGGCTCGCCGATCAAGCCCGAGTACCAGATCCTTTACAAGGGCAAGGTCATCGGGTTCTGCTGCCCGAACTGTCCCAAGACCTTCTGGGAGGATCCGGAGAAGCATCTGGCCAATCTGAAGTGACCGCGATCGCCGCGTCATGGACCATGCCGCTAGACTGACAAGCATGACGACGACATCCGACATCGACGCGCCGCGGAGCGCGAGGAAGGATCTCCTCTTCATAGTTCTCGCGAGCGTCATCGTCTTCTGGAATGGGATCGGCACGACCGGGCTCTCGATGTCCGAGGGGCTGAGAGTCATCCCCGCGTGGGAGATGATGGACACGGGCGACTATGTCGTCACGCGGATGTTCGGCGAGGCGTATTCGCGGAAGCCGCCGGGAATGATGTGGGCGATCGCGGCTTCGTCGGCGGTCTTTGGACAGACCGAGTTCGCGGCGCGAGCGGTCTCGGCGCTCGCGTGCACGCTGATGGGCGTGGCGGCGTGGTGGTTTGCGAGGCGCTGGTTCGGGCCCGTTGGCGGTCTTGTCGCCGGCTTTGCTCAGGTTCTGACACCGTTCCTCTGGGAAGCCGGCCGCTCCGCCGAGATTGAAGCGCTCCACACGTTGGGCGTGCAACTTGCCTGTCTTGGGATGCTGGACGCGGGCGTTCGTCGGCGGCTTCCTCTCGCCCGAAGCTATGTCCCGGCGTGTGCGATCGCGATCGGGCTGATTGTGGCTGTGCTGACGAAAGGTCCGGCGGGGGCGCCGGTGATGGCGGCGGCTTTGGGGGCTTCGCTTTGGCTTGCGGTTGGTTCAGGTGGCGGCGAAGATGACGGGGATCGTCGGCGACTTTCGCGGTGGCTTTGGGCTGTGCTGCCTGCGGGAGCGGTCGGGCTTGTTGTTCTGGCGGGCGTCTTTGCGGTGCTTGCGAACGCGCGGAAGGACGTGGCGGTGACGCAGTCCCCGGGCGAGTTTCTCTGGGATGCGAGCAAGATCGTGTCGATCCTGACGCTTCCGCTGGTGGGTGTCGCCGCCGCTTTGCCGTCGAGTCTCGTGTTGCTTGCGTGGCCGGCGCTCGCGGCTCGCAGGAGCGTGGTTCCTCGGGACGGCGTGACCTTGGCGATTGCGGCGGCGGGCGTGGCGTCGGTGGTGATCTATGCGGTGGTGGGGGTGTCGAATCCACGGTACACGATGCCAGCGGCGCCGCTTTGGCCGCTTGCGCTCGGCGGACTCTTTACCGCGCGGGTCCTCGCGCGTCCGAATCTGAAAGCCAGTCTGATGATCGTCGCGATGGTGCTCGCGGGGGCCGGGCTGGTGCTTGCGCAGATCTCCGACCGAGCCCGTGATGGCGATGGCGGGCGTGGGTCGGGCCGACCGGCGGGTGTTGCGATCGGCCGGGCGATCGCGGCTTGCAACCCGGGGCCGGGCGCGGAGGTTTGGGCCGACGGAGCGGTCGAAGCCCGTCCCGAGGTTTTGCTTTACGCCCGCCGCGAAGCGATGGAACAGGGTTTCGGCATCCGACCGCGCTGGAGTTCGGCGCTTCTTCGTCCGTTCGTGCCGCCGGATGAGGCTTTCGTACTGGTTCGGGTCGAGGGTGAGGTGGTTGAGGGTGGTGAAAGCGTTCTCACGGGCCGCCGGACCATTTGGGAGGGGCGAGCGGCGAAGTTCTCGCTTCGCCTTCTGGGGCCGCGCACGGTTTCGCCGTGATTGGCCCCACGTGCCGAGCCCATTTTCGGAGAATGATCGGGCCCCGCGAAAGTCCCTGGGGAGGTGCGAGATTTCTCTTGGCGGCGGGAAGAGAACCACGTATGCTGAGCGCGTTCATTCCGCCCGCAGCGCACTTCAAGTGTTGCCGCAGTCGTTATTTACAACGCAAGACACATGCCTGAGCCCCCGCTGGAGAGAGCGAGAGAGGGCACCGTGTCTTGCGTTGGTTGAGCGGTGGGCGGGGTCAGGCCAAGAGGACGACCGCGTGCACTTCGACGGCTTCGCCGCGGCCGACGGCGTCGACGCCCTCGTGGGTCTTGCCCTTGAGGTTGACGGGAGCGCCGCCGAGCAGTTTGGACAGGTTTGCCATGATGGCGGCTTTGTGCGGGCCGATCTTGGGACGTTCGAGGATGACGGTGATGTCGGCGTTGACGAGGGCGAGGCTTCGGGCGTGAACGCGTCTGACGGCTTCGGCGAGGAAGAAAGCCGAGTCTTTGCCGGCGTTCTCGGGGGCGGTGTCGGGGAAGA
>JBIKTT010000109.1:0-6615 GCA_044347925.1 Phycisphaerales bacterium | reverse complement strand
TGGAACCGCGTCCGCATGTTCGACCAGTCCTCCATGTGGGCCTACTTCGCCAACTCCTACAAACTCGACACCGCTCCCGAAAGCTGGCAACCCGCCCTCGCCGTCTACGGCCAACCCTTCACCGCCGCCCTCCGCCGCGGCAACATCCTCGCCTGCCAGTTCCATCCCGAACTCTCCGGCGAATCCGGCCTCGCCCTCATCCGCGATTGGTACCGAAGGACGCCTGACCTGAGTGAGTCCTCGAACGAAGGTCAGGGTCTGCCCGTCGACTCACGCCCCCCAACCCGCATCATCCCCTGCCTCGACGTCCGCGACGGCCGCGTCGTCAAGGGCATCAAGTTCCAGAACCTCCGCGACGCCGGCGACCCCGTCCAGCAAGCCGCCGAGTACGAACGCCAAGGCGCCGACGAACTCGTCATGCTCGACGTCTCGGCTACTCCCGAAGGCCGCTCCACCGCCGCGCAGACCGTCGCCAAGATCCGCCGCGTCCTCTCCATCCCCCTCACCGTCGGCGGCGGCGTCCGCACCGTCGAAGACGCCGCCCGCTTGCTTGACGCGGGCGCGGACAAGGTGGGAGTGAACACCGCGGCCGTTGAACGCCCCGAACTCATCGCCGAACTCGCCACCCGCTTCGGCCGCCAGTGCGTAGTCCTCGCCATCGACGCCGCTTCCTCAGCCCCATCGAGTTGGGAAGTTGTCACCCGCTCCGGCAAAGACCGCACCGGCCTCGACGCGGTGCAGTGGGCCGAGCGCGGAGCCGAACTCGGCGCAGGCGAGATCCTCCTCACCAGTTGGGACCGCGACGGCACCGGCACCGGCTACGACCTCGCGCTCCTCCAAGCCGTCACCTCACGCGTCCGCATCCCCGTCATCGCCTCCGGCGGCGCCAAAACCACCGACCACCTCGCCGCAGCAGTGGGGGCCGGCGCCGCCGCCCTCCTCGCCGCAAGCATCTTCCACGACAACGAAACCACCGTCCACGCCGTCAAACAAGCCCTCGCCGCTCGCGGCCTGAGCGTCCGCCTCGAAGGAGCCCCCGCATGATCATCCCCTCCATCGACCTCATGGCCGGCTCCACCGTCCAGCTCATCGGCGGCCGCGAGAAAAAGCTCGACGCCGGCCCCCCCGGCCCCATCGCCGCCAAGTTCTCCCTCGCCGGCGACATCGCCGTCATCGACCTCGACGCCGCCATAGGAACCGGCAGCAACGCCGCCCTCATCGAGCCCCTCCTCAAGGGCTGCGCCTGCCGCGTCGGCGGCGGCATCCGCACCCCCGAAGCCGTCATCCGCTGGCTCGACGCCGGTGCTTCCAAAGTCATCATCGGCACCGCCGCCACCCCCGCCTTTCTCGCCGACCTCGCCGCTCGCGGCGTCCCCCGCGAACGCCTCATCGCCGCCGTCGACTGCTTCAATGGCGAAGTCGTCGTCAAAGGCTGGCGTGAAGGCACCGGCCGCCGCGTCGAAACCGTCCTTGCCGAACTCGCCCCCCTCGTCGGCGGCTTCCTCGTCACCTTCGTCGAACGCGAAGGCCGCATGGTCGGCCTCCCCGTCGACATGGCCGCCGCCCTCCTCCCCGCCGTCGGTCAAGCCAAGCTCACCGTCGCCGGAGGCCTCAAAACCACCGACGAGATCGCCGCCCTCGACCGCCTCGGCATCGACGTCCAGGTCGGCATGGCCATCTACACCGGAGCCATCGACCTCGCCGACGCCATCGCCGCTCCCCTCATCTCCGACCGACCCGACGACCTCATCCCCACCGTCGTCGTCGACGAACACCACCGCGCACTCGGCCTCGCCTACTCCTCACGCGAAAGCCTCCGCGAAGCCGTCCGCCTCGGCGTCGGCGTCTACCACTCCCGCAAACGCGGCCTCTGGGTCAAAGGCCAAACCAGCGGAGCCACCCAAAAGCTCCTCAAAATCGACCTCGACTGCGACCGCGACTGCCTCCGCTTCACCGTCCGCCAAGCCGGCCCAGGCTTCTGCCACAACAACACCGCCACCTGCTGGGGCGACCTCACCGGCTTCCCCGCCCTCGAGCAGACCCTCGCCGATCGCCGCCGCTCCGCCCCTCAGGGCTCCTACTCCGCCCGCCTCTTCTCCGACCCCGCCCTCCTCACCTCCAAACTCCGCGAAGAAGCCGCCGAACTCGCCCTCGAACTCCAAGCACCCTCCCCCGACCAAACCCGCATCACCGAAGAAGCCGCCGACGTCCTCTACTTCACCGCCGCCGCCCTCGCCGCTCACAACCTCTCCCTCGCCGACGTCGAATCCGAACTCTCCCGCCGCGCCCTCCGCATCTCCCGCCGCCCCGGCAACGCCAAACCCTCCACCAACTCCTCATGCTGAACATCATCACCCCATCCGACCTCGCGCGAGCCCGCACCTCGCCCGTCTCCGCCGAAACCCTCGCCACCGTCGCGCCCATCGTCGCCGACGTCCGCGCACACGGCGAACCCGCCGCCCGCCGCTTCGCCGAAACCTTCCGCGAACTCGCCCCCGGCGACCCCATCCTCCTCGACCGCGAACAGATCGCCTTTCGCGCCCGCTCCGTCCTCCAAGCAGACCTCGACCTCCTCCGCCGCGCTGCCGATCGCATCACCGCCTTCGCCCTCGCCCAGCGCGACTCCATCCGCGACTTCGAAACCCCCATCCCCTCGGGCGCTGCCGGCCAAACACTCATCCCCGTCCAGTCCGCCGGCTGCTACGCCCCCGGCGGCCGCTATCCGCTCCCCTCCTCCGTCCTCATGACCGCGTGCGTCGCCCGCGCCGCCCGCGTTCCGCGCATCATCGTCGCCTCTCCCAAACCCGCACCCATCACCTTCGCCGCCGCCCTCGTCGCCGGTGCCGAAGCCATGCTCACCATCGGCGGAGCCCACGCCATCGCCGCCCTCGCCTACGGCCTCCCCTCCCTGTCCTTCGCCCCAGTCGACCTCATCGCCGGCCCCGGTAACAAGTTCGTCACCGCCGCCAAGAAGCTCGTCTTCGGCGATGTCGGCATCGACATGCTCGCGGGCCCCAGCGAACTCACCGTCCTCCACGACACCGTCCCCGCCTCCCCCGACACCATCGCCGCCGACCTCCTCGCCCAAGCCGAGCACGACGACGACGCCCGCGCCATCCTCCTCACCACCTCCCCCTCCCTCGCCCAGGACGTCGCCCGCGCCTTCGAAGCCCAGTGCCTCGCCCTTCCCGAGCCCAACCGCACGACCGCTTCCCGCGCCGCCCGAAACTCCGGCATCATCCTCTGCGACTCCCTCGACCACGCCATCGCCCTCACCAACGACATCGCCCCCGAACACCTCGAGATCCTCACCACCGACCCCCAAGCCGCCGCTTCCCGCTGCCTCCACGCCGGCGCGGTCTTTCTCGGCGAAGCCTCCGCCGAAGTCTTCGGCGACTACGGCCTGGGCCCCAACCACACCCTTCCCACCAGCAGCTCCGCCCGCTTCTCCGCCGGCCTCTCCGTCCTCACCTTCCTCCGCGCCCGCACCTGGCTCCGCCGAAGCCCCGCTTCCCCCGAAACCGCCTCCATCACCGACACCGCCCGCTTCGCCCGCCTCGAATCCCTCGAAGCCCACGCCCGCGCCGCCGAACAGCGTCTCCTCCGTCCCTGACCAACGCTCGCCCTACGATTTCCCCGATGAACACGCCCGCTCCCGGCCCGGTCACCCTCAAGACCCTCCGCCGCATGGCTTCCGAGTCGCGGCCCTTCTCCTGCCTCACCTGCTACGACGCCACCACCGCCCGCCTGCTCGCACGCGGCGGCGTCCACGTCCTCCTCGTCGGCGACACCGCCGCCGAAATGGTCCTCGGCTTTGACCGCACCATCGACGCCCCCCTCGACTTCATGGTCACCCTCACCGCCGGCGTCAAGCGCGGCGCCCCCGACGTGGTCGTCATGGCGGACATGCCCTTCATGTCCTACCACGCCTCCCCTGACGACGCCATCGCCAACGCCGGCCGCTTCCTCGTCGAAGGCCGCGCCGACATCGTCAAACTCGAAGCCGACGCCTCCTTCGCACCCCTCGTCGAACGCATGACCCGCGCCGGAATCCCCGTCTGCGCCCACGTCGGAAGCCGCCCCCAGCGTGCCGCCCTCACCAGCGGCTACGGCTCCGCAGGCCGCACCTCGGACGAAGCCGCCCGCATCATCGATGACGCCGCCGCCCTCGAACAAGCCGGTGCCGTCATGCTCCTCGCCGAAGCCGTCCCCGACGAGGTCACCGCCGCCATCATGCAGCGCACCTCCGCCCCCCTCATCGGTATCGGCGCCGGCCCCGCCTGCCACGGTCAGGTCCTCGTCATCCACGACCTCCTGGGCATGTCTGACTCCCCGCCCCGCTTCGCCGAGCCCGTCGCTTCCCTCGGCCCCGCCATCACCGCCGCCGCCGCAGAGTGGACCTCGCGCGTCGCCCGCCGCGCCGTCGGCGGCGCTCGCTACACGATGAAGCCCGGCGAATCCGTTCCTCCCTCCACCTTCTAACCCCCCCCCGGCGAAGTCCAAGCCCCCGCGACCGCGACGCCGATACTCTTCCTCGGTTCGTGGATGCGCCCACGAGGAGGATTCGGCACATGCGGAGGATCATCGCGTTCGGTCCGGCTCTCGTCGTCCTCATGGTCGCCATCGGAGCCCTCTGGGCCGTACCCCGCGCCGTCCAGATGGCTTCCGCCGTCCGCGTCGCCGCTCAGGTCCAAGCCGCCACGCAGCAGCTCGACGCGATGCCCATCCTCGAGCAGATCAACGCCGCCACCCGCGCGATCGCCACCGCCGTCGAGCCCTCCGTCGTCCACCTTGACGTCCGCACGTCCCGCGGCGGCTCCACCGGCTCCGGCTGGGTCTTCGACACCCAGGGCCACATCATCACCAACGCCCACGTCGTCCGCGGCGCTCGGCAGGTCAGCGTCCAGTTCTTCGACGGCTTGGTCGTCGCCGGCGAGGTCGTCGGCTCCGACGCCCTCACGGACGTCGCCGTCGTCAAGGTTGACTCGATCCCCGGCCTCTTCGCCGCCCGCCGCGCTGCCGACGTGGTGCAGCAGCAGGGCGACCGCGTCTTCGCCTTCGGCTCCCCCTTCGGCTACAAGTTCTCGATGTCCGAGGGCATCATCTCCGGCCTCGGCCGCGTCGCGGGCCCCGCCGTCGAACTCGGCGGCTTCTCCAACCTCATCCAGACCGACGCCGCCGTCAACCCCGGCAACTCCGGCGGCCCGCTCGTCGATGTCAAAGGCCGCGTCGTCGGCATGAACGTGGCCATCGCCACCGCCCGCGCCGAACGCGGCACCAACGCCGAGAACGGCCAGTCCGCCGGCATCAGCTTCGCCATCCCCGTGAGCACCGTCGAGTACGTTGCCGAGCAGCTCATCCAGAACGGCCGCGTCCTCCGCGGGTTTCTCGGCCTGAACTTCGGTACCAGCGGCTTTGGACGCTCCGAGTCCTTCGCGATCTACGAGGGTGACCGCTTCCGCGGCACCGGCCTGGTCATCCGCGAGGTGACGCCGCGCGGCCCCGCCGACGCCGCCGGCCTCCGCCCCGGCGATGTCGTCACGACCATCAGCGGCCAAGCCGTCCCCTCCTTCTCCGCCCTCCGCGGCATCGTCGGCTCCATCCGCCCCGGCCAGCCCGTCACCGTCCGCGTCTGGCGTGAGTCCAAGTTCATCGACTCGACCGTCATCCTCGGCGAGATGCCCGCCACCGCCCTCGTCGGCAACCCCGCGTTCTTCCTCGACCGCCACGCCGGCGTCCAAGTTGACGACACGCCCCAGGGCGTCATGGTCACCCTCATCCGCGAAGGTTCGCCCTTCGCCGACGCCGGCTTCAAGCCCGGCACCGTCATCCTCGCCGTCGGAAGCACCGTCGCCCGCACTTCCCTCGACCTCGCCGCCCTCATGCTCGAGCGCGGCTGGCTCACCGGCGATGATGTCGAATTCACCATCCTCCGAAACGGCGCCGTCGCCGGCGCGATGCCCGTCAAGGTCACCGCTCGCCTCCCAGACCCCTCCGAACTCGACTGATCCCTTCACGGAATCACCCCCATGAAACTCGTCAAAAAGCTCGCCGTCGCCCTCATCCTCGTCGCTCTCTTCCTCGTCGTCGGTCTCTCCGGCGGCCTCTACTACATCAACGACCTCGTCAAGCTCGGTGTCGAGAAGGGCGGCACCTTCGCACTGGGAACCAAAACCTCCCTCGGCTCCGCCGATGTCGGACTCTTCTCCGGCAAAGCCGCCATCAATTCCCTCACCGTCGCCAACCCCGAAGGCTTCAAAGCCGCTCAGTTCATGTCCCTCGGCGACGCCGCCGTTCAGGTCTCCGTCGCCTCCCTCCGCGAGGACGTCGTCACCATCCCCAAGGTCCAAGCCTCCACCATCCGCGTCACCCTCGAACGCAAGGACGGCAAGACCAACTACAAGGTCATCCTCGACAACCTCGCCAAGCTCAAGTCCTCCTCCGACAAGCCCGCGCCGGCTTCCACCGAGCCCGGCAAGAAGTTCATCATCAAGGACCTCGACATCAAGGACATCAAGGTCACCGTCGACATGCTCGACTCTTCCCTCCCCGTCGGCTCCCTCGTCGTCCCCATCGATGAGATCAGGCTCACCGACCTCGGCACCGCAAGCAACG
>JBIKTT010000094.1:0-6945 GCA_044347925.1 Phycisphaerales bacterium | reverse complement strand
AGGCTCGCCGACTACGTGACCAAGGGCGGGACGGTCGGGTACGTGCTCGTGGGCCTGTCGTTCATCGCTTTCGCGTTGATCATCGCGAACATCATCCAGCTCCGGATGAGTCGCCTCGCTCCGCCGGACGTGGTGAACGGTCTTGAGGAGCGTCTGCGGGAGCACGACATCGACGGAGCGGTCGCATTCTGCAAGGTGCAGGAGAACGACTGCTTCTTCACGCGGATGTTCGAATCGGCGCTGGTGCGCTGCGCCCGCTCGCCGTTCGGATTCCTCGAACTCAAGTCCGCGTTGGAGGAGTCCGGCCAGCGGCAGGTCGACCGTCTGACGAAGATGACCGACGGTGTGGGTCTGGTCGCGGCGCTGGGCCCGATGCTGGGCCTGTTGGGCACGGTCTTCGGGATGGTGGGTGCGTTCCGGACCATCGGCGAGCTTGAGGGCGCCTCGCGGTCCAGCGAGCTCGCCAAGTACATGTCGCACGCTCTGGTCACGACGGCGCTGGGGCTGGTCGTCGCGATCCCGTGCACGGCGGCGTTCACGGTGTTCAAGCGGCGGATCGACCGCCTCGCCGGTGAGCTCGGCCAGAAAGCCGAGGAACTGGCGAGCTACGTCCAAGGCAAGGGCGCAACCGCGCGTCCGCCCGCTCCCGCCCCCGCCCCGCGCGGCCCGGGCATGCGTGCCCCCGCGATGCAGCCCACCGGCGTCGGCCCCGGCATGGGCTCCGGAGGCGCCGCGAATTGAAACTCGGACGAGTCAAAGCCATTCCGGAAGCGGGATTCGACCTCACGCCGATGATCGACGTGGTCCTGCTGCTCATCATCTTCTTCGTTCTCTCGGCGCAGTTCGCCCAGGCCGTCCGCAAGCCTCTGGACCTGCCGGCCGAACCGGGGGTGCGTGAGGGTGACGTGGGCCCGACGACGCTTCTGCTCGACATCGATCGCGCCGGCGACATGTTCACCGGCGGCACGCGCATCGACCTCGAGGGCCTCCGCGTCACGATGAAGTCGCACATCAAGCACGTCGGCTCGGCCGACAATGTCGAGACGATCATCCGCGCCGATCGCGCAACGCCCGCCGTGCACCTCAACAAGGTCGCCCGCGTGCTCTCCGAACTCGGCATCCGCAACTGGAAGCTCGCGACCGCGGGAGACGGGAGCCCGCCATGAACCTCAAACGGGTCCGCCGCACCGAGTTCGAGATCCCCAAGCTGCCCCTCGTCGCGCTCATCGACGTCGTGTTCTTCCTGCTTCTGTATTTCATCATGGCCGGCAACCTCGCGGCCGTGGAAGCCAACCTCGAGTCCTCGCTCAAGACCGACAAGCGGTCCAGCGGAGCGTCGTCCAATCTCGTGCCGCAGATCGTCAACGTCGAGGGCGGCCCGACCGGACAGGGCCTCTTCAGGCTTGGCGAGCGCACGATGGGCGACAAGAAGGCGCTGTCGGACGTCCTGCGCTCGCTCACCAAGGAAGGCGGCGTCGTCGTCCGCGTCAGCGGCACGGCCCCGACCCACGCGGTCGCGACGGCTCTGCAAGCGTGCAAGGACGCCGGATTCACCAAGATCAGCTACGTGCCGCGGAGCGGCGAGGTCGAAGCCGGGGGGAGCGCCCCGTGAAGTTCGCGAGGTTCATCCTGATCGCCGCGCTCTCGGGGTCCGCGTGCGGCCTTGAACCAGAGCCGCTCTCCGGCCCGGCCGCGGATGACCGCACGATCGCGTTCCTCGCGGACCACGGCTTGGATGATGTGCTCGCCGCGATGCACCGCCGCAAGCTCGCCGAAGGAACCGTCGAGGAGAAGCGTGACGCCGCGGAAGCGCTGGGAAAGATCTACGCCAAGCAGCTCGCCGGCGAGAACGACCCGGAGAAACGCAAAGCTCTCGAGACACGCTGCAAAGAACTCCTCCACCTCATGCCCGATGTCGACGGGTTCGAGCTCCGCGTTTCGCTCGCGAAAACCACCTACCTCAAAGCTGAAGAGATCGCCGAACGCGACCGCCTCCGGCTCGCCACCGACGAAGAGAAAGCCGAAGCTCTCCGGATCTTCGAGCAGGTCGGCCCCGCGTTCAAGGACGTCGCCAGCCGCGTCCACCGCAAACACGAAGCCGTCGACCGCCAGGCCGATCAGGCTCCCGAGGACAAAGCCGAAGCTCTGCGCGAACAGCTCGCCGACCTCCGGCGTCTCCGATCCCTCTCCCGGTACTACGCGGGCTGGACCGATCTGTACATCGCGTCGATGACCGGACGTTCCCAGTCCGCGCAGTCGGCCCTCGAGAATTTCGGCTGGCTCCTCAACGCCCAGGAGAACAGAGCGCCGAACCTTGAGCGGCTCCCGACGTCCATGCTCCGATACGAACACGTCGCTCGTGCGGCGATGGGCGCGGCGATGGCGATGGCGGCCAAGGGCTCGCCGGAAGAAGCCGTCCGCTGGCTCGACGCGATTCAGTACGCCGATGGCGTGCCCCCGGCCGTGCTCGAACAGGTCGGCATCCGCAAGCTCGGCATCATGGCCGCCAGCGGGCAGTGGGTGCAGGTCGAAGCTCTGCTTCGCGCGATGCAAGCCAAGAGCGCCGACCAGCGCAACTTCCTCGCTCCCGCTTCGGCCCGGCTGATCGTCGTGCAGGCGATGGAGTATCTGGCGACGCATCAGGGCACGGACTTCGCGACACGGTCGGCGCGGGCAGCCGCGTCGATCGGCATGGCCGAGCTCGTCGCACGCGGCGACCTCGCGCAGGTTCTGGACCTCGCCAAGCGATTCGGCGTCTCGATCCTCGGCGACTCGGGGTTCATCCCCGCGTACGTCAGGGCCGTCCAGGGCTATGAGCAGGTCCGCGATCAGCACAAAGCCACCGGAGGCTCCGACGAGCCGGCTCAGGACGCGGCCGTCCTTCGCGGCTACCTCCAAAGCGCCGAAGCGTTCGCCAAGGCTTCCGCAGAGCCCGACGCGACCACCTTTGGCCCCGCCCGGGCCCGCGCGGTGCTTCTCGAAGGGCTTTGCCGGTTCTACGCGTCGGAATTCAGCGTCGCGGCGGACAGGTTCGAAGCGGTCTCCAAAGCGGATGCTCCCGACGACCTGCGGCGCGATGCGCTCTGGTACGCCGTGCTCTCGCTCGAACGCGCGGTGGACAAGGGCAAGAAGGACCTGACCGAGCGTCGCGACAACGCTTCGATCCTCTACATCACGACCTACCCGTCGTCGGAGAACGCCTCCCGCTTGCTCATCCGCCGTTCGGGCACGGGCCTGATCACCGAAGAGCGCGCCGTCGACATCCTGCTCTCGGTGCCGGAGAAGTCGCCGACGCACGGCCTCGCCAAACGCCAAGCGGCCAAGCTTCTGTACCAGGTCTATCGACGCGCCACTGGCCGGGCCCGCGACGCGGCCGCGTTGCGGTTCGCAAGCGTCGCCGAGCAGGTGCTCGCCGCCGAAGCCGCTCGCTCACTCGAAGACGTCAGCACGCCCGCCGCCAAGGACGCCGCCGCGACCGCCGTGCTCTACGCCCGCCAGATCGCCGACGCGATGCTCTCGATGACCGCGCCCGACGCGACGCGAGCGGAGAACGCCCTGGCCACGCTCGAGAAAGTCGCTCTGCTTCACGCGATCGACCTCAAGCCGTTCGAAGGGGAGCTCGGGTACCGCAAGCTTCAGACCGCTCTCGCACGCGGAGACGACGCCGGAGCGGCACGTTGGATCGAAAAGCTCGGCGGCGAATCCGGCGAGTATCCCAAAGCCGCACGTCGCCTGATGTATCGCCGAAGCCTCGAAAGCTGGCGTGCGTCCGGCCGCTCCGCCACCGCCCGGCAGGTCGTCGAGCACGGCCAACGCGTGATCGAGCTGATGGAACGCGACGGCACCAAGCTGCCCGACGCCACGCTCGCCGGGGTCTACGACGTGGTCGCCGAAGCCGCGGCTTCCGTCTCCGAGTCGGAGAAGGACACGGCGATGCGGAGCCTGGCCCTCACGATGGACAAGACGCTCTTTGCCGCCAAGGTGCGCACGGAACCGTCGCTCCGCCGCTACGCCCGCACCAGCGAAGCCGCCGGCGACACGCTCACCGCCCTCGCGACATGGCGAGAGCTCTCGTCCGCACTGGACCCCGGGTCCGTCTCGTGGTGCGAAGCCCGATACGAATCCATCCGTCTGACGGCCGCAACCGACGAAGCGGGCGCCCGCGAAGCCCTCAAGCAGCACCAGGCCCTCTACCCGTCTTGGGGCCCCGAGCCTTGGGGCAGCAAACTGGCCGAACTTGCGCGCACGCTCGGCGTCGATGCCAAGCCCGACGCGCCCGCCGCTCCGGCCGGAGGTGCGCGATGACCGTCCGCGAGGAGTCTCGCTCGGTTCAACGGTTCCTGGGCGCGGACCGCGCATCGGGAAGCCCGTTTGACCTGCTGGGCGTGCCGCCGGATGACGTCACGCCGCCGGGGGTGATCGCGGCTTTGGAGTCGCGGCTTGCCGAGGTCGATGGCCACCCGGAGTGTCGCACGCCGGCGGCGGATGAGGTGCGGCTTGCGCTTCACGCGACGGCGGCGCAGCTGCTGGACCCGGTTGTGCGCGCGAAACTGGCCGAGGCGTGGGCGCACGCATCGGTCGGTGCGTGGAAGTCGCAGCCGGCGCTGCCTCCATCGATACGGGCGGCGACGCCGGGGCGGATCGCTCTCGAAGGCGACGCGGTGCTTGCGATGGCGATGGAGGGCGGCTGGAACGCCCGAAGCCTGCAGCGGCTGATGATGTTCGCGCACGCCCGGGGGATGGACGCGGCGGATGTCGCGGCGGCGGTGCGTCACCTGTCGCGGCCCTCGTCTGTCTCCATTTCGCACGCGCCGGCGGCGGCTCGCCCGGCGGCCCAGACTCCGCTCGGCCCCGGTTTCGCGCGGACTGCGGGCCCCGTCGCGAGTGAACCACCCCCACCACTCTCTCGGCCGAGAGCTTTCGAGCTCACGCCTGAAGAAATCCGGCAGCAGTCCGCGGCCCGGCTCAAGATCGCGGCCGGCGTGATCGGCTGCGGCACGTTCCTCGTCTTCGCGGCCGCGCTCGGCGTGCTCGCCGCCCTCAAGACGCAGCCTGACGAGCCCGGAAGCACGCAGCCCCCGATCGCCGACGCCCAGCCCTCGCCGAACGAGAACCCTGGTACCGCCAAGCCGGCTGAGCCCAAGCGTCCGAGCGACGTCTCGAAGGATGTGACGGCGGCGGACGCGGTCGCGAGGCAGCTCGCGGCGGCCGCGGACCGTCTGCGCGAGGACATCAACGACGCCGGGACGCAGTTCGAATCCGCCGTGCGGCACGCTTCGACCAGTTGGCCGAGATGGAAGACGGACGAACTCGCGCTGGTGCAGGACGCGGTGATCGAGTACCTCTACCGTGCGCAGCAGGAGACGGTGGCGCTCCGTCAAGCGGCTCGCGTGCTGACGGCCCCCGTCGGGGCCGTTACGGCGGGAGCGGTCGCGCCCGAGTCGGTCGTGCCGTCGCTCTGGTCTGCGGGAATGCTCTCGCGGGTGCTTCGTGAGCGGGACCTCCCCGCGGCCGTGGGCGGGCCGGCTCGTTTGTCGCTGGCTTCCATTTTGGGTTCTGGTGCGGATCTGGGTGATGGGACCTTCGGAGCGGGCGTGTCGCGTGCGGTTTCGGCGCTGGCGCCCAAGCTCGCCGCGGATCCGAATCCGGAGACGTGGCGGCAGTGGCTTCTGGGCGTGGATCTCTCTTCGACGGACGCCGCGTCGCGCGGACGTCTCATCGCGGCATCGATCGACGCGATGCTCCTCATTCATCCGGACCCGCTCAAGTCAGCGAAGGTGATGGACTCGATCTCGACCCTGACGACGGCGCTCACGTGGCGTGCGGACGAACAGACGCGGCCGTGGGTCTTCCGGTGGTTCGATGCTTCGGACGTCTCGACGCCTGCTCTGCATGCGTTCACCGCGGCGCTCGCGGCCAAGAGCGGCGCCGAGGGGATCGACCCGAGCATGGTGCTTTCCGCCGTCGCGAGCGCGGGCGAACGTTCGGACCTTCGCGGCCGGTACGCGGCGGCGTGGAGCGACTCGCCGGGCGGCGCGAGATCCGAAGCCGTGACCGCGTGGCTCAAAGCGGTCGGTGAGGTCACTTCGGAGGTCAAGACGCCGTCCGATGCCACGGGGGACCTGCGTCCGCATGTCGCGGCGCTCGTCCGTGCCGTCACGATGTCGCGGCTTTCAGAAGCCGCGGCGTGGCTTGCCGTGGGCGACACATCCAAAGCCGGCGCGGTCATCGCAGACCCGTCCGGCCCCGCGCGTGCCGGAGCTTCGGCGGCGCGGGTCACAACCGATCCGCTCGGGGGCGACAACGACGGAGCCTGGGCCGTCCGGTACCTGTCGCTGGGCTCCGACGGGCCCAAGCGACTGGAGATGCTCAAGCAGGCCCTCTCGGCGGACGCCTTGACGGCGCTGGAGTGCGAGGTGGTCGCGGCCGAGGGCGTGCGCGGCTTGCCCGCCACGGTCCGGCGCGAAGCAAGGTCGGTCGTCCTGCGGCACAAGGCGCTCCCGGCGATGGTGAACGCGCTGCTCGGGCTCGCTCCGCTGCTCCCGCCGACTCCGGAGAGCTCATCGCTGATCGAGGAAGTGACCGGAGCAAAGCTGCCGCCGCTCCGTGATGCCCGCTGGCGCGAAGCGGTCCGTCGCTCGCTCGTCGAGCGGCTGCTTGAACTCGCGGCCGGAAGGGGCGAGTACGGCGTGGTGGACACGCTCGCGATGCTGCTGGGCACCTCGTACCGCGAGCGGCTTGGAGCTTTCGGCGGCGCGGAAGGGCTCCCCTCGGAGTTCGACGGCACCACGCTGCTCCGCCTCGCTCAGACGTACCACGAGCGCTGGGACAAGGAAGCCGAGCGCACGCCGCCGACGGGCAAGGAACCCGCAACGCTTGGGCAGATCCGCCAGCGGGCCGCGGGCCGGATGGGCGTGGCTTCCAACGTCGTGCAGCGCTTCGTCG
>JBIKTT010000093.1:0-6952 GCA_044347925.1 Phycisphaerales bacterium | reverse complement strand
CTACGGGAAGTCCGCACAAGCGTGGCTGAACCGCTGGCGCGTCTTCTTCATGGCTTGCGAGGAACTCTGGGCGTTCGATCGCGGCCGCGAGTGGATTGTGTCGCACTACCTCTTTGGGAAGCGGTGAACCGCTTACTGAACCCTGAATATCAGCTTCGACCCAGGAAGGGTGAGATCAGCGTCCTTGCCGTCTACGGCGGTGAAGGTTACCTCCCCTTCAGGCGTGATTCCCGTTAGGTCGTACGTGATCACGCAGCTTTGAGTGATCTCGATGTTGTTTCCCTGAACTCTGGCGGCGGAGTCCGGGGTGACGGTGATCCCGGAACTGCCGGCTCCGATGTTCCGGGAAGCACCCTTCAGCTTGAGCGTGAACCCAGCGAAGGGATCGTCTCCCGCAGCCTTGAAATTCACCACGACGACGGCTTTCGACAATCCGTTGACCGGGGTGTTGATGAAGGCGCTGGAGGAACTCAGCAATTGCGGAAGGGCCTTTGTTTCTGATTTGACCGAAACCCACTGAACGGGGATCGGGCGCACCTTGCCGGCCTTGTTATCCGCGGCGTCGAGCGCGAGGAGGAGCGTTGGCTGCGACTTCACCTTCTCGAAGCTCGGGTAAGTGAGTTTGGCGGCACCGCCGGCACCTTCGGTGATGGATTCGGGGAAGAACGCTTTGCCGCCGAAATCAGGCATGACCAGCGAGACCTGACGCGGCCGGATGCGATCCGCCGGGATTCCTGGGAGCAGGATTGTCCACGTCTTGTCGTCGTCGGCGGCGATCACAGCTTTCGGAGCCTTCAACTCTTCCGGCTTGGGCGAGATCGTGAACCTCGCGCCCGCGTACTGGGTCTTGGTGACCAGGTTGGTCATCTCAAGCCACAACGACTCCGGCGTGATCTCGGCGATCAGCTGGAACTTCGCATCGCACTCTGGGAGCTTCGCCCGCTTCTTCAAAAGTCCCGTCAGACTCTTCGACCCGTCGAGGAAGCCCTGATAGTCGTTGTTCTGCGCCTGCATCGCGAGCTTGAGCACCTCCCCGAGATCCTCCCGACTCCTCCCGTCGAGCAGCGAATCGCCGCCCGGCAGCGCGAAATAGGTCGAGATCCTCGACATGCCCTCGCCGACGAGATCGGTGAACGAGATGGCTTTACCCTCTTCGCCGGTGGTCGGATCGACGATCACATACTTGGCCGAAGCGATCAACTCGACCTTTCCATCGTCGCATCCCAGCACCGTCACCAAGTCGTCGGGGATCAGCAGCAGCACCGGCACCTTGTGCGTCCGAGGCACGGCCCGCGACGCTCCCGACCCGTCGGGCACCGCTCCGAACCGGGCACGCAGCGTGTTCTCCGAAAGCCGAGCGACCGAGTACGAACTGAACAGTCGTTTGCCCAGCGACGCCTGGATCTGCTCCAGGATTCGCTCGGCGGAGACGCCGAGGTTGACGCGGCTGGCCGCGGCGCGGAGGCCGCCGGAGATCGCACGGACCTCGTCGACGCTCGAGCTGTTCACCACCGATTCCAAGCTGTCAGTGCTCAGCAGCGGGATGATGCTGATCCGCCGCGAATCCGGCGTCAGGGGACCCTGGCTGTTCCCGAGCTCGGCCTGCTGCGCCAGTCGCGACTTCGCGATGTCAAGACTCTTGGTGACCGAGAAGAACGCGATGTCGGCGTAGATGTCCGCCGTCAGGTTCTGCGTGCGGGGCATTACCGCAACCTGAAGTTGCACGATGTACCCCTGGTAGCCCTGAGGTATGGCCGCGGCCGCCACCGTCGAGTTCAGCATCGAAACCTGCTCGAAAAGCGACTGGGCGAGCTGATACTCGAGGATCCGGCTGGTGCGGAAAGGCGACGCCTGCTCCAGCAGGTCCTTGAAGTTCGCGGGTCCGGAGAACACCGGCGGACGTGGAGCCGATCCCGGCAGAGCCGGCGTTTCCGAATCGCCCAGCCCGATCGCGTCCGGTGTGATGTCCACGCCGAGTTCGCCTCCCACGCGGAGCGAATCAAGACGCGACGAAGCCGCCCCACCGATCGTCGGATTGACGAGCTTGACCGCATCGTCCCCCGTCAGCTTGAAGTTCGGACTGAGCTTGCGGCGTGCCGAATCGAAGCTCTCGACCGAAAGCACGGCGAGGTGTGTCGAGACGAGATTGCTTTGAAACTGCTCCGTTGAGCAGCCGACAACGCCGACGATCATGGAAAGAGACGTCGCCGCTGTGATGACCCTGTTCATGAACCAGCCCTCCTGCGCGATCCGAAACCTGACACGCCCGAAAAACGACTCGACTCGGAGACACGCACGAGCTTGGAGCGCATGATACAACAACGCCGGAGGGGCGTGCAAGCGGCACACTTCTGTGTCGCACTCCAAACGCTACCGGCGACTGGAAGCGTCGCGAGACGTCTGCGACCACGCTTCCAGGACCGCCGGACGAACGACCGTCGTCCATTGTTCGTATCCGAGGGCGTTGATGTGGAGCCCGTCGGGCATAAAGAGCGTGGGGTCGGGCTTGCCGTCGGGTCCGAGCGTGACGGAGACGGTGTCGAGATACGCGGCGCCGGGCGTCCGTTCGCAGTACTCGCGAACGAGGCGGTTGGCTTCCTTCATCGCGGGCCAGTTGTTCCATCGTGCCAAGCTCGGTTTGATGGGCAGGTAGAACGTGCGGACGGCTGGCCAAATGGCGCGGGCGCGACGGTCGAACGCGATAAACCCGTCGGCGGCGGCTTGGGCGTTGGTGTTGTCGGTGCCCAAGTCGTTGTCGCCGCAGTAGTAAACGATGATCGCGGGGTTATACGGAGCGGCGATCCGATCAAAGACCGCCAGCACATCGGCGGTCTTCGAGCCGCCGAAGCCGCGGTTGAGCACCCGCGCCGGAGCCATGTCGCTTTCGAGCGTGGACCACAAGCGGATGCTCGAGCTTCCGATGAAGAGCACGCTTCCCGGAGCGGGCATTGCGGTGCGGTCCGCGGCTTCGAAAGCGCGAATCTCGGCTTCGTACCACGGCGCGGGTTCCGATGCGGATGGCACCGCGGACGGCGGCGGCGAAGCGGGCGCTGGGCCAGAGCCGCAGCCCGCGAGAGAGGCGAGCAAAGACGCGGAGAGGGAGAGCAGCAAGCAGAGTGTGGTGCGAACGACCGAGTGCATCCCGGCAGTATACCGAAGCGGGCGTCACGGGCCGGGCGAAAGTCGCGATGAGAGAATGACCGCGTTGATCGCGCGGATCAGATCCGAGGAATGGAACGGCTTGGCGAGCACCTTCGTCAGCGAGTCGGTCGTGACATCGAGCGACCGACCGCCGCTGATGAAGATCGCCGGTGTCCGATCGCCCCGGGCGCGGCGATCCGCGAGACACTCCGTGCCCAGACGGCCCGGAATGTCGATGTCGAGGATGTACGCCGTCGCCGAGAGATTGAGCTTTTCCGCCTGCTCCAGGAAGGCATCGCCGCTTCCCACCGCAATGACGTGAAAGCCCACCGCCTGCAGGCCGGAAGTGAGGAGCTCTCGCACGTGCGAGTTGTCTTCTACCAGAAGGATGGTGCCCGCGCCGCGCTGGGGCGTCCCCGGGCCCTTCGCGACGGCTTGCGTGCCGGGCGGAGTCTCCGCTGCGGCGGAGCGAGACGGTCAGCTTGCCGTCCTTGCCCATCGCGTCGCGGGCGTTGATCGCGAGATTGAGGAAGATCTGCTGAAGCTGCGTCGGATCGGCTTGCACCCACAAGCACCCGTCCTCATTGATATCGAGATCGACATCGATGGTCGCCGGCATAAGGCCGCGGGCCATGGACATCGCTTGCTGAATGATCGGAGCCAGTTCGACAGGCTCGCGGCGAGGCGGCGCCGGCCGGGCGAAGGTCAGGAGTGTGCGGGTCGTCTGGCTTGCCTGTTCGGCGGCGATGGCGATCTTCTCAAGGCACGGTGTGGCCGCGTGGTTCTTTTCGAGCGCGACGAGCGCGAGACTGAGGTAGCCGTCGATGGCGGTGAGGGTGTTGTTGATGTCGTGAGCGATGCCGCTGGCGAGCTGGCCGACGGCTTCCATCTTCCGGCTTTGGTGAACCTGCTCGGTCAGCCGGGCCCGATCGGTGACATCCTTGACCGCGATGCACGCGCCGGTCGGTTGGCCGTCGGGCCCGCGGACCGGCTGTGCCGCGACGAGGAGCTCGGTCTGTGCCCCGTGATTCTGCGGCGCGGGGATCCGCAGGACCGGGTCCACCGTCTCGCTCGGACCCCTCTTGAGCAAAACTCATAACTGTCTACATGGAGAAGCTTTCATCTGGAGCGCCGCAGGCGCGAGAGCGGTGCGCGATGAACGCTGCCATTGGCGAGCGCTCGAATCACAACGCTCGGCCGTTGTCGGTGGCCGACGTGTTCACTTCGGCGCTCATCCGTCGCGTGAAGCGCGGACTCGGGGGCTCGCTGAGGTCTTGCGCCGTAACTCAGGCGGTCTCCTTCGTGAGTGCGGATGCCTGTGAACTCACAGTATGAGCACAGATTCGGACACCTCCGGGCGTGGGCGTGACAATCCGGCGGTCGGGGATACGCTGATCCGACCCGCTTGAGAGCCCGCCTCGTCGCGGCTCCGTTCGCAGACACCACGCATGCTGATTGCCGAGAAGCGTCCGAGGAACCTGAGCTGGCTGTACGCGGGGCCGCTGCTTTTCGGCGACTGGGGTACGAGCCGGCTTTACGTGCTCGGGCTTGCGTTTTTCTACACCGCGCACGCGTCGGCTCTCTACCTGGGCGTGATGTCCCTCATCATGGTGGCGGTGGCGTGGGGGTACACGGTGGTCTGCCGGTGCTTCCCCGACGGCGGCGGCGTGTACGCCTCGGCGCGCCGGCTGAGCGAGATCCTGTCGGTGATCGGCGCGACGCTTCTCCTCTGCGACTACATCGTGACCGCGACGCTCTCGTCGGTCGAAGCGTTCCACTACTTCGGCGTTTCGAGCGAATGGGTCAAGCCGCTGACGGTGGTAGCGCTGGCCGCACTCGGGCTGATCAACTGGTTCGGCGCCCGTCGCGCGGGCCAGTTCGCGATGGTCATCGCGACCCTGTCGCTTTGCGTCTCGTTCATCATCGGCATCCTCTGCATGCCGTACTTCTTCAAGGGCGTCCAGCACCTCCAGTGGTCCGCCCCCGGCCAGGGCGGCGTGTGGGACCGCTGGCACAGCCTGGTCGCCATCATGCTTGCTCTCTCCGGCGTCGAAGCCGTCAGCAACATGACCAGCCTGATGAAGGAGCCGGTCGCTTCGACCGCCAAGAAGACGATCTGGCCCGTCCTCATCGAAGTCGTCATCTTCAACCTCATCTTCGGCATCGCCATCTCCGGACTCCCGCACCTCATCGAGGTCGCCAAGCCGCACTACTACACCGACGCCATCCCGCTCATCCAGCAGGGGCTCACGTCCGAGCAGGTCGACAAAGCCCTCAACCCCGAGATCATCGAGTACCGAAACACCGCCGTCGAGGTCCTCGCCACCGAGTCCGGACAGCACTGGCTTGGCGAAAAGCCGGGCGCGACCTTCGGCAAGATCGCCGCGATCGTCTTTGGCATGCTGCTCCTCTCCGCCGCCAACACCGCCATCATGGCCATGGTCTCGGTTCTCTACGCCATGGGCCAGGACCGCGAGGTCCCGACGCGGTTCACCAAGCTCAACTACTCGGGCGTGCCGTGGGTCGGCCTCATCTTCGCGACAGCCGCTCCGATCATTCTCCTGATGGTGGTGGGGAGCAGCGTGACCCTCTTGGCCGAGCTTTACGCGGTCGGCGTGGTCGGGGCCATCGCGATCAACCTCCTCTGCTGCGCGTACAACCGGGACCTCCCGATTTCCAAGGGTGAACGCGCCGGCCTCTGGTGCGTCGGGCTCTTCATGCTCGCGGTCGAGATCACGATCATCGTCGACAAGCCCCGGGCCGGGCTCTTCGCCGCTCTCATGGTCGGCACCGTGCTCATCGGCCGGGCATTCCTCCAGGCTCGTGCCGCCCGCGTCATCATGGCCGAGCCCGACGGCGGCTGGCTCGCCGAACTCAAGTCCATCACCAAGCTTCCCACGACCTCCGGCCCGCGCATCATGCTCGCCGCCCGAGGCCGCGACCAGGCCCAGTTCGCGGTCGATCTCGCCCGCCGCCGCCGCGGCGTGCTCTTTGTCATCTTCGTCCGAACCCTCCGTCTTGTCGACGTCGTTCCCAACAACGTCCCCCGCATCGAGACCGACCCCGACGCTCAGCAAGCTCTCGGCACCGTCGTCCGCATGGCCCGCGAAGCCGGCGTCCCCGTCTTCCCCATCTACATCACCAGCGCCGAGGTCGCCGCCGAGATTCTTGACTACACCGTCACCTTCGGCTGCGACACGCTCATCATGGGCAAGAGCCAGCGAGCGGTCGTCTCCCGCGCCCTCGCCGGCGACGTCGTCTCCGAGGTCGCCGCCCAGCTTCCCGAAGGCGTCACTCTCCTCACCCGCGCACCCGGCGCCTATCAGCCGGTCGAAGAGGTCGTCGTCGTCGAAGACGAGGACGCGCCGCGGACCTAAGCCCGTCGTGACACGCCGCCCGCTCGCTACTCACCGGCACGCAAGGCCGTGCTCGGGCACCTCGAAGACCTCGCCCGGCCCGCACGCGAAGTGGCGAGTGCCCTCCTTCCAGGGCACTGTCCCGCCGGCCGTGAACCGGCTCATCGCGGGCAGGATCAATCGGTCGCGCCCGACGAGAAACGCGGGCAGCTTGATCAGCGATCCCGGCCCGTTCCGCCCGCTTCGACCGATCGTGACCGCCGGATGCTCGTGGCCGCAGATGAGGAAAGCTCCGGGCTCGGGCCGTTCGGGCGGGATGTGGACGAAACGAAAGGGATGTTCGTGCATCCCGTCGCCCGCGAGGCTCAGCTTCCAAGCCTCCGCGACCCGCCCGACCTTGCGGTCGTGGTTGCCGAGGATCAGCGTCCAAGGCTGCGGGTGCTGCTCTCGCCACG
>JBIKTT010000092.1:0-6984 GCA_044347925.1 Phycisphaerales bacterium | reverse complement strand
AATGACGCCGCGCTCGGCAGAATCGAAAGATCTCTTCGCGGCCCCAGATTCGCAAGACGCCCGGGAAGGTAAAGAGCCCCGCCCGCAAGCAGCCCCTCGGGCTGACTGACGGGAGCCTCCGACCACATCGTCGGCACGGGCCAGCCCCGCGCGATCATCATGTTCGAGCCGACACGCTCGGTGGTCGCGCGACCGGCGTCATCCCAGAATTTCGCGTACCCGCGCACCCACGACGGCGGCCGGAGATCACCACGAGAGACGAAGCTCGCCGGCAACCAGTCACGCTGGAAAACGGTCACGGTCCAAAGCTCGGTCCCCGGAAACTCCGCTCGCTCCACCGAGACGACACCGCCTTCGTACTTCGGCCCACCGGCCCCGGCGGGGATCGGGGTCACAAGCCGGGGGGAGTCCGAACCGCTCAGGTACGGAGCAGCCAGCCTCAGCTCCGTCCACGCGAACGCCCAGGCGATGCCGACCGTCGTAAGGACGCCGAGCAGAAGAGCCGCGACCCAGACCATGAAAGCACGGTGCATTCGATGACGATACCGCCCGCGGCCGCTGCGGTTTCGAGGAGGATCGGACGAGCCCGTCATCGCCTCGGGTTTCGCGGCGTGCCGTTGCGGATGCTTCGCGGGGGCTTGATGGGAAACGGGCCGGGCTTGGAAGCCGCGCTGCCCGCAGGAGACGCGGGATTCGTTGACTCGGGGCTTTCAACTTCTGGGGCGGGCGTCTGCGAAAGCTCGGGAGTCGGCTCAGGCAGAACGGCCGGCTCATCCGGCGTGTCCACGACCGGCGGGGTCAGGATGACCGGAGCGGAGGCGGCGAAGATTGGGGCGAGAACGGCTTCCTTGTGCTCATGGGTGACCGCCACCCGATCGGCCGCGGGGGGCGCCGGCGGCAGGGTGGTCGGAGCGGGTTGAGCCGGCGGCTTGGCTGCGGCCGCCGTCGGGCCGCTGGCCGCGTGGGCTTTCGCAAAGATCATGCGTCCGGCGTTGGTCTGAAGCGTCGAAGTGACGACGGCGTCAACATCCTGGCCGATGAAATCTCCGGCGTGGTCCACCACGACCATCGTGCCGTCGTCGAGGTACCCCACCGCTTGGCCTTCGTGCTCGCCGTGACGCATCATGCGAACGCGGAGCGGCTCACCGGCGATGACCTGCGGACGCATGGCGGCCGCGACATCGTGGAGGTTCAGCGACGGGATCTTCTGGATGTCCGCGACGCGTGCGAGGCCGGAGTCGGTCGTGACGATGACGCCGGGCATGGAGCGGGCGAGTTCCAGGAGCATCTGATCCACGGGCATCTTGGGCAGATTCGTGTCGTCGATCATGACATCGATCGCGGCCGCCGACTGGAGCTTTTCGATCATCGCCAAGCCGCGTCGACCTCGACCGCGCTTGAGGCGGTCGGAACTGTCGGCTAGGGTCTGAAGCTCCTCCACCACGAACCTCGGCACGACGAGCGGCGAAGCGATGATGCCCGTCTGGGCGAGATCAAGCACACGGCCGTCGATGAGCGCGGAACTGTCGAGGACCATCGGACGCGGCCCGCGGATCTGCTTGACGAACTCGACGTACGGGATCACAAGCCGGAAATCGTCCTGCGTCTGGAGGACCGTCGCGACGGCCAGATACGCGAGCCCGATGCCGATCAGGACCTTGAGCAGCGAGATCAGCGACTTGTCCTCGATCGCGTACGACGCCCAGAACAGGTCCAGCACCTGCCCCACTGCGAGCGTGCCGATGATCGCCCCCAGAAGCCCCAGGAAGATCGAGAAGAGCGTCGAGACCTTCTTCCGCGGCGTCAGCACGTCCGCGAAGACAACGATGATCGCCAACGCCGCCGAGATCGCGACCGTCGTCGGCCACGCGAAGACACGGGCGGTGTCGAGCGGGTTGCGTTTGTTGTAGCTCAGGATGTCCAGCAGCGTCACGGTGACGAAGAGGACCAGGAAGGTGACGCGAACGACCTTGAGCAGCACGCTCCGCGTGCGGTCTTCCTCGGCACGGACGTTGACGATGGGGTCGCGCTCGGTCACGCCGTCATTGTAGGGGCTGGGCGCCCGGGCGCAAACCGAGGACCTCTTCGAGTGCGTCCGCGGCCCGGGCCGAAGCGTTTCCGGACGACATCGGCGCGACGACCTGCCTCAGATCCGCCCGCTGACGCTCCATCGCTTCGGGAGAGCGCAGAAGCTTCGCCGCTTCGGCGACCAGCCGCGCCGGACCGCCGAAATACGGCATGAGCTCGGGGACGATCGTGCGGCGGGCGAGGATGTTCGGCAGCGCGAGCTGCTTGGTCGCGAGCACGGCCCGGACGAGGATGTTGAAGATCCGTCCGCCCTTGCGGTAGAAGACGACCATCGGCTTGTGCTGGCGGGCGACCTGGAGGGTGGTGGTGCCGCTTTTGACGATGGCGAGGTCGCACCAGCGGATGACGGCTTCGCTCTCCCCGACCACGATGCGGAGATCGTCCGGCCAGCCGCGCTGATCGCGTTCGGACGCGGCAAGCTCGCGCATGACGCGTTCGGCTTCCGGGTTGGTGGCGGCGACGACACCGGCAGCGCCCGCCCACATGGACTTGAGCTCGCGGAACGCGCCGAGCGTGAGCAGGAAGTGCTTGCGGAGTTCCTCGGGTCGCGAGCCGGGGAAGAGAGCGATCTTTGGCTCGCCGCGCGGGAAATCGGCGGCTTTCGCGTCCAGAGCGACGGGATCGATCGGGTGGTCGAAGAACGGATGGCCGATGAACCGTGCGGGGATGCCGCGGCGGCTGAAGAAGCGGATCTCAAAGTCGAACAGGCAGAGCAGGAGGTCGGTCCGGCGGCGGAGCTTGGCGACGCGCCACCGCCCCCAAGCCCAGACCTGCGGCGCGACCAGATGCACCACGCCCAACCCGTGCTTGCGCGAGAGGTCGCAGATCGAGTCGTTGGCTCCGGGAGAGTCGACGGGAACGTGGACCATCCGGGGGGCGCCCGGGCCGCGCTGAGCGATCGCTTCGGCCATCCACTGGTCGATCCGTCCGAGGACCTTGAGGTGTTCGCGGATACGGGCGAGGCCCGGAATGCCCATGACACCCTCGTCGATGGTCCGTTCGATGAGTTCGGCTCCCGCCGCGGCCATCTTGGGCCCGCCCCACGCGACGATCCGGAGCAACGCAGGGTCCGGGTGCCGGCGGCGAAGCTCGCGGATCACCCGCGAAGCGTGCTCATCCCCGCTGGGCTCAAACGCGGTAAAGAGGAGCAGCCGTGGCGCACCGGCACCCTGAGCGGGTGTCTGACGGTCGTCGATAGTGGGCTGATCCGGCACGGGTTCATTGTTGGCCGGTCACGCGGCGAGAAAAGGGCCTCACTTGACGGCGACGCGAGGTGCCGCCACGACCAGCCCGTCCTCGATCCGCACCGTCCGCTGGGCCCGGGCCGCCGTCGCGTCATCGTGCGTCACCACCACGATCGACTGCCCCGACTGGTGAAGCCCGGTCAGGAGGTCGAGAATGCTCGCGCCCGTCACCCGGTCCAGGTTGCCCGTGGGTTCATCCGCCAGAAGCAGCTTGGGCTGGTTGATCAAAGCCCGGGCGATCGCCACCCGCTGCCTTTCGCCGCCGGAAAGCTCCGCCGGCCGATGCCCGATGCGGTGGCCCAGACCCACCCGCTTGAGGAGCTCGCCCGCCCGGTCGAGAATCTCCCGCCGTTTCCCCAGAAACGCCACCCGCCCATGAAGCACCATCGCCGGCAGGATGACGTTCTCCGTGACCGTCAGCTCAGGCAGAAGGTGGTAAAACTGAAAGACGAACCCGACATCGCGCGTCCGGTAGGTGTCGAGCACGCCCGCTCGCTGCCCCACGAGCTCATTCCCCATGTAGCGGATGCTCGTGTCCGGGCTCTTGTCCGGCCGGTCGAGCGCCCCCAGCAGGTGCAGGAGCGTGCTCTTGCCCGATCCGGACGCTCCCAGAACCGCGAGAAACTCCCCCTCGCTCACCGAGAGGTCCACGCCGCGCAGGACCGGCACCTTCGTCTTGCCGAGCGTGTAGGTCTTGCGGAGGTTGGAAGCCTGGATGATCGTCATGGCTTTGTGGTTGGTCCTAGGAGAACGGGGCCGAACGAATCACTCAAACCGCAGGGCGCGAACCGGGTCCATCCAAGCGGCACGGATAGCCGGGATGAACGCTCCGATCCCCGACGCAAGCACGCCGCAGACCATCACGACCGTCGCATCCACCCATTTGAACTTCGCCGGAATCTCCGTGAAGTAGTACACGCGCGGGTCCCAGACGTACAGATCAAGGACTCTCCCGAGCCACTCGTGGATCTCGTTGATGTTCGTCACAATCAGGTACGAAGCGATCCCGCCCCCGATCGCTCCGACCACGCCGATCGCCAAGCCGTACCGCACCCAGACCCAAGCGACGCCCATCCGCGATGCTCCCACCGCCCGCAGGATGCCGATGTCCTTGGTCTTCTCCGCGACCATCGACCAGAAGATCGCGAGCACCAGGAAGATCGCGACGATCGAGATGATGCCAAAGAGGAACAGGATGAGGCCGAGCTCCTTCTCGACCGCCGCGATCATCGTCCGGTTCTTGTCGCGGTACGAAGAAATGTTGAGCAAGCCGCCGCGGGTCGCATCCGGGAAGTCCTTCTCGAACTGCACCACCACTTCGGCAAGCCGCTTCTTGAACGCTTCGACCTTCTTCGCGTCGCTCACGTCCGTCTTGGCCTTCACGAACACCGTGGTGACGCGGGCGGGCGAGCGACCGATCACCTTCGGCTCGGCGAACCGCTCCCTGCCATCCGGCCCGATCTCGATCGTCCCAGGCGGCGGAACGGAAGTCACCGCCGCGACTTCCTCCATCCGCAAAGCCCGCTGCAAAGCGTCAAGCCGGAGCAGCACGGTCTTGCTATCAACCTCGTACACCCCGCTCTGAAACTCGTTCGCCACGGCAAAGTCAAACCGCCGCGTCTCGCCGCCCAGCGGGGCTCCGGACGCATCCATCGGAAGCACGTGAAGCGAGATCTTGTTGCCCATCGGAAGCAGGTCGTACTGGTTCTGCCCCAGCCGCGAATAGGCCGCCGACGATCCGTGCCCGTACCGCGGAAGGTAGATTCCCTCCGGCCGACGCTGGTTGTACCCCGTCACCTCGATGCCGATCACCGCTCCCGCCGTCCGCTCGCCCGTGAGCGAATCGGTCACCGTGAGCTCCTCGCCGTTCTTGAGCGTCTCCGCATAGAAAGCGCTGGCCTGAGCGTCAAGCCGCGGGTCAAGCCGCCCGACATCCTTCCGAAGCGGGGCATCCAGCGGCCGCCACCAAAGCGTGGAATCAAACGCCGAAACCTTCGAGAAACTCTTCCCCTCAATCCCCCGGAGTACGACCAGGTCCCGCCGGCTTCCCGGAAGCACCATCAAAGCCTGCGTCACGATCGCCGGCGCCGTCGCTTCAACCTCCGGCAACTGCTCCAGCCGCTTCTGAAGCTCCGCGTAGTGCGGGAACCCGGCCCCCGGCACCTCGATCTGCACATCGCCCGAAATCGTCCGCGTCGAACTGATCAGGTGCGTCAGAAACCCGCCCATCACCGACCACACCAAGACCACCATCCCGGTGCACATCAGCACCGCGACGGACGCCAGAAGCGGCATGATCTTGCTGGTCAGGTAGCGGCGGGTCAGGAGGCTGTGGTACACGGGCGTCAGTGTAGCGCGGGGAGGCACTAGGATGCACCCGTGAGCGACACCGTGCTCCAACAAGTCCAGGCTTTCCTCAGCGCCGGCAAACTCGCCGAAGCCGAAGCCGCGCTCCAGCAGGCCATGCGCCGCGACCGCTCCCCCCTCCTCGACCACGCCATGGCCGTCACCCTCGGCCGCATGAACGGTCCCGGAAGCCGCGAAAGGCTCGCCCGCGCCGCTTTCTTCGCCGAGCGGGCCTGGGAAGCGAACCTCGCCAGCCCCCAGCCCGGCCAAGCGACCCTCGGCATGACCTACGGCAAGCTCCTGGCCGCCGTCGGCGACCATGCCCGGGCGATCCCGGTCTTCCGCCGCGTCCTCGACAAGCGGCCGGACGCCCCGGGAGCGGGCACCGCCCTCGCCGCTTCCCTCGCCGCGAAGAACCAGCTCACCGAAGCCGCCGCGATCCTCACCGGCCTCCACGCCAAGACCGGCGGCGATGACCCGATCGTCGCTCCCGCCCTCGCCGCGACGCTCCTCTGGATGGGCGAGGTCGAGCAAGCTTGGAACCTCATCCGCGAAGCCGCCGACCGCCAGGTGGACGACCCGCTCATCGCCACCTCGCTCGCGAACACCGCGTGCTACGTCCCGGGCCTCACCCGCGAAGAGGAATGGGACGCCCAGCGCCGGTACGGCGCGATCTTCGACCGCTCGGTCCAGATCACGAGCCCGCCCTTCGCCCCGCGCGACCCGTCACGCCGCCCGCTCAAGGTCGGGTTCCTCTCGCCGGACTTCCGGGCCCACTCGGTGGCTTCGTTCCTCTTCCCGCTGCTGACCGCCCTCGACCCGGCGGAGATCCGGCCGTACCTCTACTTCACCGGCACGCCCGACGACGAGACCGCGCGATTCCAAAAGCTCGCGTGCGTCTTCCGCGATGTCGCTCATCTCTCCGACAAGGACATCGCCGAGACCGTGCGAGCCGAGGAGATCGATGTGCTCATCGACCTCTCGGGGCACACACGCGGGCACCGCCTACCGGTCTTTCTCTTCCGCGCCGCGCCGGTCCAACTCGCGTACCTCGGCTACCCGTCGATCACCGGCCTCTCGCAGATGGATGGCCGGCTCGTCGACGCGATCTCCGACCCCACGGGCGAGGAGAACACGGTCACGAGCGAGAAACTCATCCGCCTCGACGCCCCGTTCCTCTGCTACGAACCGCCGCCCATGCCCGAAGCCGTCGCGAAAGCCCGCGCCGGCCCCCGACCCGCGGGCACGCCATTCACCTTCGGCTCCTTCAACGCCGTCAGCAAGCTCAACCCCGGCGTCCTCGCCG
>JBIKTT010000091.1:0-7043 GCA_044347925.1 Phycisphaerales bacterium | reverse complement strand
GACGCTCTTCCGATCTGTGTTGTAGTTGGTGCCCAGCGCGAAGAGGCTGGCGTTCGCGCCCTGGTTGAACTGCGACCCGATGAGCGCGCCGTCGAACTCGACGTCCATGTTGACGCGGTAGAGCACCGCGTTTCCGTCACGATCGGTGTAGGTCGTCTGGCCGGGGGCGAGCCCCGCGTAGACCCACAAGCGGTACGCGCCGGGATCAAGATCCTTGATCTCGACGGTGATCTCGCCCGTTCCCTCCGCCCACGCGACGTCGTCCATGACACGGGCGAAGTCACCGGCACCGTACGTCCAGGTCCGCATCCCGCCCGAAGCCGAGTGGGTGATGGTGGCTTTGGACGTGACGCCGTTGAGCAGGCTGAGAGGCTGTGTCTGCGGCGCTGCAGCGGACTGGAAGGCGTTCCAGGTTCCGGCGACGCCCGCGGCCGCGCCATAGGAGGCGAGGGGCGCGACACGCCCCGCCGCGTTGAAATCGATGTTGTAGCTTTGGCCGAAAGCCGTCCCCGCCGTCGCCGCCAGCACGCCGCACGCCAGCACACGTTTCGTCTTCACGTTCATCCCCTTGGTGCATGCGATCACCGAGCCCGCATCGCGGGCGATGGCGATCAGCCGTTGAATTGAGCACCCGCGGCACCGCGGAGTCGCCCTCCGCGGTTCAGTGCGGGAGCGGGCTCGCAAAGGGCTAACGGGACTGCGGCAAGACTTCGGAAGAGCCGGGCCCGTCCTGCTTTGCGCCGGGGGCCTGCCGCCCGGAGAAGGAGACGGCGACGGCGGCGAGGACGAGAAGCATCGCTGCCCCGTCGCGCCATGAGGGGTTCTGCTTGGCGACGATGATCGCAAACGCGGTGAAGACCGCGAGGGTGATCGCTTCCTGGAGGATCTTGAGCTGCGGCAGGGTGAAGACCGCCGAGCCGACGCGGTTGGCGGGGACCTGCAGGATGTACTCGGGCAGGGCGATAAGCCAAGAGACCGCGATGGCGGTGATCAGCCCCCAGGCTTGCTTCTTCTGGAGGTGGAAGTACCAGGCGAAGGTCATGAAGACGTTGGATGCGATCAGAAGCAGAACGGTCGTAAGCCAGGGTGGAAGATGGGGCATGGCTCCAGAATATCGGGCAGGTCCGAGATCCGGCCTGATGGGGCTTCCAAGCCGCCCAACCCCTTCGGCCCGACCGCGTGGAGCGTTTCGGCGAAGAGCGACGGGTCGCCGGCTCCGGATTTCTTGGCACGCGCACGCACGACGGTTACACTGCTTTCCGGAGAGACCATGAAGCACGACACAAGGAAATCGGGGCCCGCCGGCGGCTTTTCTCGGGTTGCAAGCCGGCTCGCGCTCGCTTCGGCGGCCTTCCCCGGAGCGGCGGCTTTTGCCCAGATCGGGCCGGACCTGCAGGTCGGCGAGATTCACGAGGTCTTAAGGTGGGGCTCGCGCGACGGGTATCAGGCGTACTCGGTGGGGACGATCGTCTGCAATCTGGGGGACATGATCGCCGACTGGAACCGATTGACGCCGGCCCACCCGGTGATCGCTCAGAATCTGTATCGGGTCAAGGACGGCCGTCTCGAGCAGATCGGCGTGTCATGGGTCAAGCACACGTTCAGTGCGGACATCGCGCCTCTGTGCACGACCTGCACGATCCCGCCGGGGTTCAACGGACAGCAACTCGGCGTCGGATGCGCGGATGCGTACTCGGCGGGGATCAACGGCGAGCTTTGGACGCTTGGTCCGCGCGGTCCGATCCGTGCTTCGGACGGTGTTTTCCCTTATCCGGTGGATTTCACGGGGATTCCTTCGGCGACGCCGACGATCGGCCGGCGCGTGCAGGTGGCGACGGGGGATGTCGATGCTTCGCTGAACGTCGGAGCCCGCTACTTCGCCGAGACGCAGTTCATTGCGGCGGACGAAGCGGCGTACGGCAACGGCGGCAACAGCGCGTCATACCGCGAGTTCGCGGTGAACGCTTCCAACCTGAACATGTCGCCCGCGGGGCCGACGCGTCGCACGCTTCCGGCGATCCATGCGTGGAAGGAAGCCGATCCGGAAGTCACCGTCTCTTCGGTGGAGGTTCCGGGCGATGGCGTGCTGCTTGTCGGTTCGCGAGCGACCCCGCTTGGCGACGGCCGCTGGCGATATGTGTACAGCGTTCAGAATCTGACAAGCGACCGCGCTGTGGGCTCGTTCCGAGTACCCCTTTCGCCGTGCGCAACCGCCACCGTCGGAGCCACAAGCTTGCCCCGATACCACTCCGGTGAGCGTTGGGCGAACACACCGTGGACCCACGCTTTGGAAGCCCGGTCGGTGACCTGGTCCGCTCCGGGGGCTTGGGAGACCTCTCCGGACACCTCGGCGCTGCGTTGGGGGACGGTCGCGACGGTGGAGTTCACGATCAACCGCCCGCCGACAACGGGCTTGGCCACGCTCCGCCTGTTCGTTCCAGGCTCACCCGAAGAGGTGGCGGTTTCGGCGGTGGTGCCGGGCGGCTCGTCGGACTTCAACGGCGACGGGTTCGCGGACTTCTTCGACTACGACGGGTTCGTGGCCGCGTTTGAGCTTGGGGAAGCCGGGGCCGACTTCAACGGGGATGGGTTCCTGGACTTCTTCGACTACGACGAGTTCGTAACGGCGTTTGAGCTTGGGTGCTGAGGCACCTGTTCGGGGACCCAGATTTGTGTCGCTTCTCCGCCATTTACGCGGAATGAACCAAATAGTACTTGAAACGCCCTTTCATTGGTGCCAAACTACGTATGTGAAGGAATTTTCCTCACCAGTGCGCAGGAGCTGAGAGACAAGACATTTCTCAGAGACCGACGCAATGCCGGCCGCCACACGAGTCGCCGGATGAAGAGAGCTGACGGGTTCCCGAGAGAGGACTCTGTTGGTTTCGCGTCTTTCGCATTGTGCGAGAGGGCATTTTCGAGTTTTAGATAGGGGAGATCGTCATGATTCGTATCGCTTCTTCACTGTTGGTCGCCGCGATCGCTGGAACGGCTTTGGCCGGTCCCGGCGACGCTAACGACGCGTACATTTTCGGAGACGCCACCAACCAGGTCTATCAGATCACGTTGGCGGGCTCTGAGGTGATCAACCCGCGCACCGGCGGCCGTTTCTCGTCGCCGAGCGACGTTGGTCCGATCAACCCCTATCGCGCGACCTGGGGCGGCATCAACAACAACTTCTTCATCGGCGGCTTCGGCGGCCTGACGGAAGTCGACGGCAACACCGGCGCGTTCGTCAAGACGATCGGCACGGGCGCTTCGCTGGACGTGCAGGTGTCCTACACCGGCACCACGCTGTTCCGCGGCAGCGGCAACGGCATCGATGAGCACGACATCTCGACGGGCGCGTTCATCCGTACGCTGACGACCGGCGTTGGCGCCGGCGGCAACCACCTGATGAAGTCCCGCGGCAGCCTGCTCTACGTCTCTTCGTGGAACGGCACGGGGATCAACGTGTACGACCAGGTCACGGGCAACCTCGTAAACTCGATCAACGCCGCGCCCTTCGGCGTGCAGGCTCTCGAGTTTGACTCCAACGGCAACTTCTACGCTTCCGCTCTGTACGAGGGCGCGGGCGTGGCCGGCGTCTGGAAGTATGACTTCGGCGCGGGCACGTGGGCGATGTTCGCCAACGCCGCGGCGAGCGGTGACGGCGGCGGCTACCCCGGTGGCCCCCACGGCTTTACCTTCGGCCGTGACGGCGACCTCTACATGGCCTACGCCAACGGCGACGTCGAAGTGTTCGACGGCCAGACCGGCGCTTGGCTCCGCCAGCTCGTTCGCGTGAACGACAAGCTGACGGACATCCAGTTCAAGCCGGTCCCGACCCCGGGCGCTCTGGCCCTCGCCGGCCTCGCGGCTCTGGCTGCGGGTCGTCGTCGCCGCTAAGGCGATCTGTTTGAATCGTTCTTCCACGGAGGCCCGCACATCGTGCGGGCCTTCGTCTTTTTCCGCCCGTCAACGCTCCGGCGACGGTCACCTCTCGATGAGGCCGAGCGGATCGAACCGTCGGACAACGCTCGCGTCGACGACGATCACCGCGACGCCGAACCGGCGAGCGAACGCCTCCGGCGACTCCTCCGTCAGGAACAGAGCCGTCGAAAGTGCGTCCGCTCTCATCCCGCCCGTCAGCCCGCCCCGATCGCGAGCGATCACCGTCGCGGCCCGGATTCGCGCGGATCCAAGGCCGGTTTTGGGATCCAGAATGTGGGCGAACCTCCGGCCCTCGATCTCGACCCACTGCGAAGCGTCTCCCGACGTCGAGACGGCCGCGTTGCGAAGTCGGATCTCCTCCGGCGCCGATCGTTCGCCTCCGCCCGAACCCTCCCGGCCGGTCAGCACCGCCACAACCCAGCCGGCTTCGTCCAGGGGCGGGTCCCCCACTGCGACGTCACCCGCGAGCGCGACCATGCACGTGGGAAACCCCGCCCGCGTGAGCACCTCCACCGCACGCTGAGCCGCGTACCCCTTGGCGATTGCTCCAAAGTCGATGCGGGTGCCGCGTTTGTTCAGTCGGACCTTGCCCTCCTCGTCCACCTGAACGGATTCCCACCCGACGGTCGCGGTGGCGGCTTCGAGCACGGATGCTTCGGGGAGCTTGCCCGCGCGACGGGTCTCTCGCCAGAGCTTGGTCGCGGCCCCGACGGTGACGTCAAAGTCGCCGCCGGTTGCACGCGAGATTTCAGACGAAGCCCGGAGGATCCGGGCGAGGTCCTCGCTGACCGGGACCGACTCGGTCATGGGCCCTTCTCGGGCGAGGTCGCAGAGCCTGGAAACCTCGCTCCTGGGCCTGTAGTCGCTGAAGATTTCCTCGAGACGGTTGATCTCGTCGAAAGCGAGGGCGGCGGCGTCCCGGGCGGCGGCCTGGGAGGGGGCGTAGAGGGTGACTTCGCTTCGGACGCCCATCTGCATCCGCTGGAATGAATACCGTTCCTGCACGGGCTGCGTCGGGGTGACGGCTTGGCACCCGCCAAGGACCGCCGACAGGCCCGCGGCCCAGGTTCCCGCTCCCAAGAGAATCACGATGATCCACGCTTTCATGTCGCTCCTGTTGCCCCTCGGAATGACCCTCGCCCAGCCGGCGGGTACGCCCGCCGCCGAACCTCCCAAATCGGAGACCAAACCCGAAGCCAAAGCCGACGCGGCGCCGGTCGCGGAAGTCCTGGTCGGCGGCAAGAAGGTCGAGCCCTTCAAGCAGGAGATCCCCGGAGCGGCGTTCTCGATCGAGATGGTACCGATCCCGGGCGATGACAAGAAGCAGATCACGCCCTTCTATATGGCCCGGCTTGAGATCGTCTGGGACGCGTACGACACATTCGTCTTCGCCAAGGATGAGGACGCGGGCATGCCGCCGCTTGGCGCGGATGTCATGACGCGTCCGAGCCGTCCGTACATCCCGCCGGACAGCGGGTTCGGGCACGCCGGATACGCGGTGATCTGTCCGACGTTCCGGTCGGTGACGGAGTACTGCAAGTGGCTTTCCGCGCGAACGGGCCGTGTGTTCCGCCTGGCGACCGAAGCCGAGTGGGAGCACGCGGCGGCGGCCGGGAGCGACAAGACGTACCACTTCGGCGATGATGTCGCGCAACTGAAGGAGTACGCCTGGTTCAAGGACAACAGCGACGAAACACCGCACCCGCCGGGGACGAAGAAGCCCAACGCCTGGGGCTTGTTTGACATGCACGGCAACGTCTCGGAGTGGGTGATCGCGCAGGACACCAAAAAGATCGGCGGCGTCGCCAAGGGCGGATCCTGGGAAAGCGAAGCGTCCGACGTCTCGACCAAAGCTCGCGCCGAATACGACATCAAGTGGCAGAAGATCGACCCGCAGATCCCCAAGAGCCGCTGGTGGATGTCCGACGGGCAGCACGTCGGCTTCCGCATCGTGGCCGAGATGGACCAGAAGACGGGCTTGCCCGCCCAAGCCGCGAAGGCCGCGGAAGCCGCGAAGCCCGGGGAAGGCAGCAAGCCCGCGGAAGCGGCCAAACCGGCGGAAGCTCCAAAGCCCGCCGAGCCCGCGAGCAAGTAATCCCAACCTCCAAGGCGTGTGAAACTTCAGTTTCACGCGAAACATGGAGCGTTACAGAGGCTGTGTCGCGGCATGACGGCGCCGAAGCTGGTGCCGCCGGTCGTACCATCGCCCGCGTTGAATCGAACTCCGTCCCAGCTTCGGCAAGATCTTCGAGCCTGCACGCTTGATGGCATGCTCTACATGCTGATGGTCGGGCTGGGGCAGGAGTACTTCGCGAAGTTCGCTCGCGACCTTGGGATGGGCGACGCGGCGGTGGGCTGGATCGAGCCGATCGCGATGCTTCTGGCGACGCTTGTGCAGCAGTTTTCGGTGTATCTGGTGTTGATCGCGGGTTCGTACCGCCGGGTGGTGTGGATCGCGGCGGCGCTGCAGGGGCTCTCGCTTCTGCCGCTTGCGGCGCTGGCGTGGTGGTCGGCGGACGCGCCGAATCTTGGGACGCCGGCAAGCCCTGTGCTCACGGTGGGGTTGTACGCGCTGATATCGGTGTTCTTCATCTCGGCGTTCGCGGGGGGGCCGCCGTGGATGGCGATGCTGGGGCTGGCGTTTCCACAGCGGGTGCTCCGGCGATATCTGGGCCGGCGGACGGTGCTGCTTCACGCCGCGCTGCTGCTGGGGCTTCTGGGGGGCGGGCTGGCTCTGCATCAAGCGACGCTTGAGGGCCAGGGCGCGGTGATGCGGGTGCTCGCGGTGATGTTCGTCCTGGCCGCGATCGCCCGGCTGGGGTCGGCGTACTACCTCAGCCGCTACAGCCAGGACGGTTTTGAGCCGCCGGTGATCGTTCCACCGACAGAGGTGCTCCGCCGGGCGCGGACGGGCAATGACGGCAAAGCCCTGACGTACCTGATCGCGTCGCAAGCGGCGATGTGGATCGCGTTCCCGTTCTTTCGCCCGTACATGCTGAGCCAGCTCGGCACGCCGGCCGCGGATCAGGCGGGCGATCAGGCATTCCTGTACTCGTCGCTCCTCGCGGCGTTCTTCGTCGGGAAGCTGGTCGCGCCGGAGGTGGCCGGAC
>JBIKTT010000090.1:0-7056 GCA_044347925.1 Phycisphaerales bacterium | reverse complement strand
GCTGAGATCGATGCCGAACTCGTCAAGGAACGCCAACGCCGCGCTGACCTCGACGAACGGTGGAAGAAAGAGAAAGCTCTCGTCCAAGCCATCATCGCCGCTCAGAAGAAGCTCAAGGGTGAGGATGCTCTCCAAGCCGCGGGCCAACTCGCGCCCGGAGCCGAGAAAGCCGCTCCGCTCACCGATGCCGAGCGAGCCACGCTCGTCGCCGAGCTCGCCAAGCTCAAGGGCGAGCTCACCACGCTGCAGGGTGAAAGCCCGCTGATCCTGCCGAACGTCGACGCGCAAGCGATCGCCGCCGTCGTCGCGGACTGGACCGGCGTCCCCGTCGGCAAGATGGTCAAGGACGAGATGCAGTCGGTGATGAAGCTCGCGGACACGCTCAGCGAGCGCGTGATCGGCCAGCGCCACGGCCTTGAGACCATCGCGAACACGATCCGCCTCAGCCGCACCGGCCTCAACAACCCCACGCGGCCCATCGGCGTGTTCATGCTGGTCGGGACGAGCGGCGTCGGCAAGACCGAGACCGCGCTCGCCCTCGCCGACACCCTCTATGGCGGCGAGGACAACCTCATCACGATCAACATGAGCGAGTTCCAGGAAGCCCACACCGTGTCGACGCTCAAGGGCGCCCCGCCCGGGTACGTCGGGTACGGCGAGGGCGGCGTGCTGACCGAAGCCGTGCGCCGCCGGCCCTACTCGGTCGTTCTCCTCGACGAAGTCGAGAAAGCCCATCCCGACGTCCATGAGATCTTCTTCCAGGTCTTCGACAAGGGCATCATGGAGGACGGCGAGGGCCGCGTGATCGACTTCAAGAACACGATCATCCTCCTCACCAGCAACGCCGGAAGCGACCTGCTGATGAGCATGTGCAAGGACCCGACCCTCATGCCGTCGGTCGAGGGCTTGCAGAAAGCGATGCGCGAGCCGCTGCTCAAGGTCTTCCCCGCCGCACTTCTCGGACGTCTGGTCGTCGTTCCCTACTACCCCATCTCCGACGAGATGCTGACCGCGATCATCAAGCTCCAGCTCCGCAAGATCCAGAAACGCGTCGCGACCAACCACAAAGCCGAGCTCACCTACTCCGACGAGGTCGTCCGCCTCGTCGCCGAACGCTGCACCGAGGTCGAGAGCGGAGCCCGCGCGGTCGACGCGATCCTCACCCAGAAAATGCTCCCGGAGATGAGCCGCGAGTTCCTCAACCGCATGATCGAAGGTCGGGCGATCAGCAAGGTGCGGATCGGGGTCAAGGATTCGGAGTTCGTGTACTCCTTCGACTGACCCCGTCTCCGTCCGGCGCAGGGCTTCGGGCGGAGGTCCTATCTTGGGTTGGTGTCGGTCGGAAGGTTGGTGCGATGGTGTCCCAAGGGTCCGGACCGGCGAAGGTCGGTCGATGTACGGTCCCCGTTGGCTCGACAGAGCGGAGTGATTCATGCCACGAACGCAAGCGAATCGATTTGTGGCCATCAAGACGGCGCTGGACGCCGATGTGCTTCTCATCCGGTCCATGTCCGTCTCGGAAGAGCTTGGCAAGCCCTTCGAGATCACCGCGGAGCTTCTCAGCGAGGACCACGAGATCGATTTCGACGAGGTCATCGCCAAGCCTTGCGCGATTCGGATGGAGCTCGGTAACGGACGCACGCGCTATTTCCACGGCATCGTCGCGGAGTTCAGCCAGGGCGGGCTCGTCGGCGAGCTCGCGTCCTATCGCGCGGTGATCGTCCCCTGGACCTGGCTTCTCACCAAGAGCTCGTACTGCCGAACCTTTCAAAAGATCACGCGGCCCGATGTCGCCCAGAACGTCCTCAAGGAACAAGGCTCGGACATCGAGCTTCGCCTCTCGGAGACGTACGAGAAGTCCGAGTTCATCGTCCAGTATCGCGAGACGAACCACAACTTCGTCAGTCGCCTCCTTGAGCACGAGGGCATCACGTACTTCTTCACCCACACCGACACCAAGCACACGATCGTCCTCGCCGACAGCCCCGCCGCGTACGAGCCCTTCGAAGGTTACGAGAAGATCCGCTACTCCTCCGAGGGCTTTGATCGCGCCGATGAGCAGCAGGGCATCCGCACGCTCAGCATCAAGCAGATGGTCACTCCCGCGAGCGTCATGCTCAAGGACTTTGACCCCCTCGTCCCGACCAAGGATCTGACCAAGCAGCGTGAGAAAACGTGGAACAACTCCAGCGTCGGCAGCATCTACGACTACCCCGGAGACTACACCGCCAACGCCGAAGGCGAATCTCTCGCGACCAAACGGCTCCAGGAGCTCCAGTCCTTCCGTCACGTCATCTCCGGCACCGGTAACGCCCGAGGGATCGCGGTCGGGCACGTCTTCGAGATCGACAGTCCGCCGCGCGGGGATCTTGAGGAAAAGAAGTGGCTCGTCACCAGTGCAAGCTACGAGATCACCGTGGACGATTACGGCGCCTCCAAGGGTGGCAGCGGAGGCGCTTCCTGTTCTGTCTCGTTCACCGCGATTGAATCCACCGTGCATTTCCGGCCCGAACGCGTGACACCGAGCCCGATCGTCTCCGGACCCCAGACCGCCATCGTCGTCGGGCGAAGCGGCGAGGAGATCACCACCGACGACCACGGCCGTGTCAAGGTCCTCTTCCACTGGGACCGCCTCGCCAAGGGCGACGAAACCTCGTCCTGCTGGGTGCGCGTCTCGCAGGCCTGGGCCGGAAAGTCCTGGGGCGCCTTCTTCCTGCCGCGGCACGGGCAGGAAGTCATCGTCGAGTTCATGGAAGGCGACCCGGATCGACCGATCATCACCGGCCGCGTCCACAACGGGGACAACAAACCGACCTACCCGGCGCGAGAGTCGCCGACGATGTCGGGGATCGTCACCAACTCCAGCAGGGGCGGCGGAGGCTTCAACGCTCTCACCTTCACCGACGCCGCCGGCAGCGAGATGTTCTACATGCGAGCTCAGAAGGATCTTGAGACGCATGTGCTTCACAATTCCACGCTTCGCGTCGACAACGACGAATTCCAGACCATCACGAGAAACCGTATCGAGTCCATCGGCGGCGACTTCAAGTCCACCATCAAGGGCAAGCACATCGTCGAGGTCACCGGCGATGAGAGCGTGACCCTCAAGGCAAACGAGAAACGCGAAGTCACCGGCAGGCAGTCCGAGACCGTTAAGGACGATGTCGCAATCAAGCACGGCAAGAACTGCGCGATCGACGTCGCTGAACAATTCCACCTCAAAGCCAAGGAAATCATCCTCGAAGCATCGGCCAACCTCACGATCAAGGTCGGCTCCACCACGATCGCCATCGAGCAAGGGGGCGTCGCAATCGACGCCAAGGGCGACGTCACCGTCAAGACCACCGGCCTCTGCAAGGTCGAAGCGACCAAGACGATCGAACTGAAAGCCACGCAGGATTTCAAAGCCGACGGCCTCAAGGTCGCTCTCACCGGCACGTCGGGAGCGTCGCTCGAGTCGTCAGGGCAGACCGTCGTCAAGGGTTCGATGGTCATGATCAACTGACCGGCCACCGGCCGAGAACGCCAGAAGGGTTGTCGAAATGGGTGCAAGTCCACGATCAGGCAAGGGAGCATCGCCGGAGGCGCCGGAAGCGCCGGTCGCGCCGGCGGAAGTCGCCGATCGCGAGGGCGGCGCCGTCGAGGAAATCTCCGCAAACCCCGCCACGCTCGAAACCGGCGAGGTCGGCGCGGAAACCGTCGAGCCTCTCCCCCCTCCGCCCGAGGAACCCGCCGCGGAGGAAGAGCCCCCGATCCCCACGCTCACCGTGCGGTGGAGCAAAGCCCGCGTCCCCCCGGTCTACAACAAGAACTTCCGCCCCACGACTCCGCCCACCGACGAGATCCCCGATGAGTGCAAGGTCGAGATGATCGCGGACACCACCGACGTCCCCGACGGAACGACCGCGTCGATCCAGGTCTTTCAGTGCTGGTTCGACTACTCCGTCCCGGGCGCGTCGTTCCCCGACCTTGAGGTCCGCGGCGGCCGCGTCATCGACCCCGCCACCGGTGAGCGGCCCATCATGACCTTCACCCACGACAACTACATCTACCAGCCGTGGGACAAGGATGTCTACTACTTCCGCTGCAACGTCGACTTCGAAGGCCTGGAAGCCGACACCCCCAGCGACGCCGACACGCAGGAAGCCCAGTGCCTCCGCGTCATGTGGTTCCATATGTGCGCGGCCGACTCGATCGCCGACACGCCCGCCGGCGGCGGACTCACCACCAACGCCGAAGCCAACGAGATCAAGGGCATCATGGATGCCAAGCAGCACCATAAAGCCGCCAAGCACGCGTTCAACGCCCGAAACCCCCCGACCAACATCTGGGGCTCCTGGATCCGCAACACCTACTGCTACCACCACGCCAGCCACGGCGACATCGTCGACCGCACCACCGGTGCACAACTCAACGCCGGTGCCGCCAACCCGCCCCGCAACCGCGTCGGAAACTGGCGAAGCGTCATCATCATCGGCAGCAAAGCCATCGGCGACGCCGAGGTCAGCGACACCGACGCTTGCCCCAGCGTGCCCAAGTACCTCGCGTACCTCGACACCTGCGTTGCGGGCTGGGAGCCGAGCTTCGCCCACGCGTGGATCTCGCGCGGCACCCAGAACGTCATCGCGTTCCGGATGTACATTCCCGACGGCGACGCCCGCGCGATGGCCCGAAGGTTCCACCGCAAGTGGATCGGCACGCACAACGGCGACCCGTCCAAGATCAACGAGACGTTCTTCGAGATCGGATCGCGGTACTACTGGACGATGCGGCCCGTGCTTTTCGGGATGAACGGCGGCGAGATCATCCGCGGCGGCAAGGACCCCAACGTGCTTGCCGGCGCCATCGCCGAGGAACTGGGAGTCGACTGGTGAACCACGATCTGATCAACGACCTCGAACTCCGCGGCAAAGCCGAAGCCGACTGCCGCGAAGCCGCCGCGCGCGTCTCGCCCAACGAGTGCCGCGTCGACGTCGCCCTCGCCGCGACCGAGTGGGACCCCGACGACATGCGGTTCATCTTCGAGTTCGAAGCCAACCTCTGGCTCGCAGGCCCCGCTTTCGACGTCATCATCGACGACCTCGGACGCACCGTCGGCTACATCGACGAGAGCAAGTGGCGGGCGTGCTCGTGGAAGCCGCTGACCCGCGCCCGCGTCACCGAGATCGCTTCCGAGTCCGGATACGTCAGCAAAGCCGCCGCGATCATCGGGTTCGGTAAGGGCGAAAAGGGATGCGTCGAGGCACGATTCCTCACCGATGCCCGCAACCCCGCTTCCAAGCGATACGTCGCCCGCATCAACCCCGTCCTCGAGAAGCTCATCTCGATCATGCCCGAGGAGGTCGAGCTGTGACACCACGCGAAGCATCATCCATCGCCGAAGCCAAGCGGCCGGCCCACGGCGTCCCGCCCGCGGCCGAAGCCTGCCCAGCCGAGCAGCGATGGATCGAACTCGATTCCCGCGACAAGGACGGTCACCGCCTCGTTCGCGATGCGCTCGTCTGGGTGGTGCGGTTCGTGCTCCCCGGGGCCTGGATCGACCTCCTGATCGCCGACAGCGGTGGCGCTGTCGTCCGCGTCGACAAGTCGCGCGGCTACGTCCTCACCTACGACCGCCCCGCCGACGATCAGCAGGAGGTCGCCCCATGACCGCTCCCATCCCTCCCGAATTCCAAGCCGCCAGCGGGACGATGTACGACACGTTCGCTCGCGACATGCGAGCACGCGGCATGCCCGAAGCCGTCCCGTTCCTGAAGGACAAGCTCGCGCCGCGCCACGAGAGCACCCTGCCCGCAGGTCCCGGCTATCGCGTCGTCAAAATGAAGGTCTTCAGCAGGTTCACCTCGTACTCGGCCACATACAACGCCCGCACCGGCGAACAGATCTCGATGATGATGGGCGCTCTCATGAAGGACCCGGGCGAAGAGCTCACCCGCGATGAAGCCGTCGAAGCCGCGTCCGCCCTGCTCAAGCCGCCCGCCGACTCCCTCCTCGATGTCGCCGAGTATGACCAGGCCGCCGGCGAACCCTTCTTCATCGTCCGCTGGTCGCACAAGCATCAGGGTGTGGTCGTCGAACGCGACTACATCCAGGCTCTCTTCAACGGAAAGAGCAAGCGTATTTTCTCGTGGTCGCGCCGCTGGCACTCCGTCCGCACCGAGGAGGCTCCGCGATGAACCCGCTCGGGTCGTGCTCGCTTGCCGTCGCGTGCCTCGTGCTCGCCGGATGCGGCGCGAACCAATCCGCACCCGCCGCGCCGGAACCGACCCCGGCGCCCGTCATCACCAAACCCGCCGGCACGGAGGCCGTTATGCCGCTTGCGACCATCGATCCGTCCATTCTCGAACAAGCCAAGGACGAAGGCGGCTTCGTCGCTGTCGTCCGCGTCACTTCGTCCAAGATCGAGAACGCCAGCACCCGGAGCGAAGCCGCTCGCATCGAAGCCGAGGTGCTCCGCTCGATCCACGGCACGCTTGCCGGAAGGATCTCGCTCCGTTCCTACACCAAGGGCGGTGACCCCGTTCTCAAGCCCGGCACCGTGCACGCGGTCGCCCTCTTCACCGACCCCAGGTTCGCTCCGGCGATGGACCTCATCGGCCACGCGCCCTGCGATGAAGCTCGCGTCGAAGAATCCGCCCAAGCACACATGAAGCTGCTCCAAGGAACTCCCCGCTGACCGTTCGCGCGACGCGCACTTCGGAGACCACGCGATGCCAAACGCAGCCTGTGTCGGAGACATGCACACCTGCCCGTTGTTCAACGGCCCGGTGCCGCACGTGGGCGGACCCATCATGCCTCCCGGCACGCCGACCGTCATCATCGGCGGACGTCCCGCGGCCGTCGCGACCGGGATGTGCGTCTGCGTCGGCCCGCCCGACACCATCGCCAAGGGATCCGCGACGGTGATGATCGGCGGCAAGCCCGCGGCTCGCGTTGGCGACCTGACCGCGCATGGCGGCAGCATCGTGGGCCCCGGGGCGCCCACGGTCATGATCGGCGGATAAGGCTCGCCGTTTACTGCAGGTTGACCGGCATCACGACGTACACGAAGTCCTG
>JBIKTT010000089.1:0-7102 GCA_044347925.1 Phycisphaerales bacterium | reverse complement strand
GGACGTGGCGAGGCCCCCCGGGAACCGCCGCAATTGCACACGCGAAGCCCCGGAACGTCCGATGACTATGGTGCATCCGGAACCGGTCGGCGTGCGCATCCTCTGTCATGGGAATGCCGCGTGCGAACGCTCGCGGAACGCGGGAGGCGTGAGCCCGTCATGGTCAGCAAGATCGAACAAGACCATCAGCGCTTCAAGCAGATCGTCCACGGAAAGATCCGCAAGGACCTCCGCCGCTTCCTCTCGCGCGGTGAACTCATCGGCCGCGAAGGCAAGAAAGCCGTCTCCATCCCCGTCCACGACATCGACATCCCCACCTTCCGCTACGGCGACAACCAGTCCGGCGTCGGCATGGGCGAGGGCGAAGGCCAGGGCGGTTCGGGCAAGGGCGAAGGCGGCGAGCAGGAAGGCAAGCACATCCTCGAGGTGGACGTCAGCATGGAAGAGCTGGCCGACATCCTCGCCCAGGAACTCAAGCTCCCTCGCATCCAGCCGCGCGGACAGCACAAGATCACCACCCTCCGCGACAAGTACTCCGGCATCCGCCCCGTCGGCCCCGCCGCGCTCCGACACTTCAAACGCACCTACCGCGAAGCCCTCAAGCGGCAGATCTCAACCGGCACCTACGACCCCGACAACCCCGTCATCATCCCCATCAAGAACGACCTCCGCTTCCGGTCCTGGAACGAGGTCAAAAAGCCCCAGTCCAACGCTTGCATCATCTACATGATGGACGTCTCGGGCTCCATGGGCGATGAACAAAAGGAACTCGTCCGCCTCGAAGCTTTCTGGATCGACACCTGGATCCGCCGCAACTACGAAGGGATCGAGTCCCGCTACATCGTCCACGACGTCAAAGCCGGCGAGGTCGACAAGAAGACCTTCTTCGCCGTCAAAGAGGACGGCGGCACCAAGATCTCCTCCGCGTACCAGTGCTGCAAAGAGCTCCTCGAAAAGCGGTACGACCCCAGCGAGTGGAACATCTACCTGTTCCACTTCTCCGACGGTGACAACTCCTCCGATGCGGACAACCGCCTGTCGACCAAGATCATCGACGAGGACCTCCTCCCGCGATCGAACATGTTCGGCTACTGCCAGGTCGCTTCGGCGTACGGGAGCGGGTCGTTCTACGGCGTGCTCGCGGACGCGTTCAAGGATGGCCGGGCGGATGAGCTTGGCCCCAAGGTGCTGCTCTCCAAGGTCAACGGGAAGGAAGACATTCTCGAATCCCTGCGGACGTTCTTCAAAGCGGGCCGGTAACCCCAGGCTTTGTCCAGGGTCGCTGGTGGCCGCTACCATCCACCGGTGTTCATCTTCGGGCTGTACACGGTGCTGGTCTGGTGGGCCGCCTTTCGCTACAGGCGGACCATCCAAGGCGTGGTTGCCGTGTTGCTCGGGGTCGGGGGCCTGTTCCTTCTTGCCGAGATTCTGACGCTTTCCTTCTCGCCGGCGGGGGGCGGTCGGTCGCCGCTGGTTGCGGTGCTTCTCTTCCCGTATGGCGGGCTTTTGCTGGCGGGAGGGATGTACATCCTCGCGCTCCCGGCGGCCAAGCGGGTGATGACCTGCCGAGCCTGCTCATACGACATGCGAGGGCTCGACGATGGGGCACGGTGCCCGGAATGCGGCCGCGAGGATGCGGCGGTCAGGCCGCCACGCGGCACGCTCTTAGCCGCGCCAGAATCGCCAGAAGACGCCCAAAGCGAGGATCCCGATGGGAAGCCCGGCAAGCAGGGCCCAACGGATCCCCGCGTGACGGCCGCTTGAAAGCTGCCCCACCATCGCCACACCCTGCGACCCCGCGCCCGCCAGCGACCTTGATTCCTGACCCGCAAGCCAGGCCGTCGCGGCATCGAACAACTCGAGGTTGCCCCCCGCCGCCGGCACCGGGCGCCCATCCACGTTCATCCGCCGGCTGACCAGCGAATCATCAAGCCATTCCGACGAAGCGACCGCGACCAGACGCTGAACCTTGCCCTCGCGGAGACGCTCACCCGCCGCGACAACCGCGAGCGAAGCCGGGCGGTCGTCCTCCGAAGCGTCAAACTGCGGCATCACGCGCGGCCAGCGTCCCTCGGCCATCGCGCGACGGAGATCGATCCAGCGTGCTTCGCGCCAGGATCTCGGCTGTCCCGTCTCAATCACAAGCTCCGGCACAGGCGAGGCGGCGCCGACGGCTTCCAGACCGGTGGCCCAAGGGATGAGGAAGTTTGATCCGGCGATCGCGTCGGCGAAGGGGTGGACTTGCCCCAAGCTCGCCACGGGCCGCCCGGCCTGCATCACGTCGACCGCGGTGCCGTTCGCCGACCGAGTCTCGAGCAGCAGCACCCGGTCCGACCGCGATCGAAGGTTGAACGGAGCGAGAAGACGATCGGCCGCTTCGGGCTGCCGGGCGTTGGGCAGCACGGCGGGCGCGACGCCCACAAGAAGCGAAGCGCCCTGATCGAGGAGCGTCGCGGCGGTCTCGGCGACGCGGGCCGCCCGGTCGATCCCGCTTGCGACCTGGCCGAACGCGGGCTGGGTCTGGTCGGGCATGCGGATGACGTAGACGACGGGACGCTTTCCGTCCGGGTTGAGTTTGCTCAGGCTCGGCGGGTCGGCGGAGAGGATGAGATCCCAAGAGACAACATCGCCGCCGGCCTGAGCGACGCGGCGGGAAGCTTGCTCGTAGACCCGGACGCCGGAAGCGATCGCGGGGTCGGCCGAGACGAAGACGACGATCGGCGGAGCCGGATTGGTCGCGGCGACGATCGCAGACGCAATCTCGGACTCGGCCCGGCGGCGAACATCCGTCTCGCCCACGCGAACCACGCGGTCCAGGGGGATCGCTCTCACCGTGGCACGCCCGGGCCCGGCCGGCGTCTGCACGCGCACGATCAGCGCCGAAGACTGCCCCACCGCCGAAGCGATGGTGAGCGTGTCGAGCGTCGGAAGCCGGCGAAGAGGCTCGGCGGCGGTGTCGAGACGCTCACGACCCGAGCGAACCGCGTCGGCGACGGGCCGGATGCTGGTCGCGGCCCGCGGCTGGGCCGAAGCCAGCGTCCGGAGCTCGCCCTCGAGCGTGAGAGCACGCTGCGTCGCCGTATCCAGCGCCGCTCGCAGCGCCGCGCCCGCTTCGTCGATCGCCGGCACCTCCGCTCCTTCGATCGCACGGGAAAGCAGCGTCGGAGCCGCTTCCTCCGAGAGGGCGACCGCGCGGAGCGACGCATTCACACCCTCGCAAGCCTGACGGACGCGAGCGACCGCCGTCGCGAGCGAGCCCGAAGCATCCGGAACCGACTGGAGCACCGCTTCGACCGATGGAAGCGTCACACCTGTGACTTCCTGGCGAATGGCCGGCAGGGTCTTGAGCGTGTCCGTGATCACCGACTGCGCGGCCGAGAAAGCTCCGGCTTCGCGTGCGCGTGAGTCTCGAAGAATGGAGGCATACTCAGCGCGGCCCGCCGCGGACGCGAAATCCACCGGACGCGCCCGCACCCGCGGCGATTCGCGGGCGAACCGCCCGAGAACATCCGACAGATCCTCCCGCACTCGCCGATCCATCGCAAGCCAGTCGGCCGCGATGATGATCTCGGTGTCCGTCCCAAGATCTCGCAGCACCTCGGACGTCCGCGCCGTCAGGCGGTGCTCACCCGTCCGCGTCGCGTCAAGCCGCGTCGCAAACCGATCCGCGAGCGTCGTCGCGAGAATCGCCGAGACCAGCGTCGCGACCAGAAGGACCACCGACACGCCCCCGAAACGAGCCGCACGCTTGAGGCTTCGAAGCGAGCGCCACCGGCGCGATTCCAGCGAAGCCGAAGCCGCGACCAGGAAGAAAAGCGTCCACGCCACGAACGCCGCGATATGCCCCGTATCAATCACGCCCTTGGCGAAATCCTCGAGTCGCACGCCGATCCGAAGCCCCTTCGCGAGCGTCGTCCCGAGTTCCGCCCCGCGCCCTTCGACCCCCGCCAGCGACTGCACCGCCAGATCCGGAGCCACCATCATCGCCAGAATCACCATCAGCGAGCCCAGAAACGCCAGCGTCTGGTTGCTCGTCAGCGTCGAGATCAGAAGCCCCACAGACAAGAACAGCCCCGCGAGCAGGCCAAAGCTCGCAAACCCCGTCAGGATCGGGCCCACGTCCGGTGTCGGGGCCGGAGCAGGGTTCACGCTTGCCCAAAGCACCCCCGCGTGAACGAGCGTGGGCGCAAGCAGCAGAAGAAGAAACCCAAGCGCCCCGAGAAACTTTCCGAAGACCACCGCGTAATCGCTCACCGGGCTCGTCTGAAGCGGCTCGATCGTCCCCGAACGGATCTCCTCGCTCACCAGACGCATCGAGATCGCCGGCGCAAGCGGCAGAAGCAGCCAGCCCATCGTCGAGAAGATCGGCCGCATCGACGCCGGCTGGCCCGGCACCAGCACCCCGCGAAGGAAAAGCCACGATGTCACCACCGCGAAGACGGCAAGCGTCAGCCACCCCAGCGGCACGCGGAAAAACGAAGCCCATTCTCGGCGGGCGACCGCGAACGCAGCGCCCATCAGGCGTCCCTCCCCGCGGAGGTGTCCTCGAGCAAGCTCAGGAAGACCGCTTCGAGCGTGCGGCGCGACGGCGTGAGTTCCCGCACCGTCCACCCGCGAGCGAAGAGCTGCTTGCCGATCGCGTCAAGCGTGCCCGAATCGATCCCCGGGCCCGCCGCGGTCGCTCGGATTCCGTCCCCGCTGCTTTCCACCGTGACCCTGGCGGTCGCCCCGCAAAGCGGCGTGAGCAACTCGCGAAGGTCATTCGTCCCCGCCGAGGGGTGGGAAGCCATCAGTTTGAACCCGTGGCCGTCGCTTGTGAGTGATTCCGGGGTTCCATCCGCCCGCACCATCCCGCGGATGACGATGATCGCCCGGTCGCACGTCTTCTCAACCTCGGGCAGGATGTGCGAACTGACCAGCACGGCACGGTCGCGGCCAAGCTCGCGGATCAGCCGCCTCATCTCCGCGATCTGCGTCGGGTCCAGACCGTTCGACGGCTCGTCCAGGATCAGGACCTTCGGCTCATGCACGATGGCCGCCGCAAGGCCCGCGCGCTGCCGGTACCCCTTGCTGAGATGCCCGACACGCCGCTTGCGGACATCGGAAAGCCAGCACCGCTCGATAACCCGCTCCACGCGCTCGCGTCGCTCGCGGCGGGGCATCCCAAACAGGGTCGCCCGGTAGTCCACCAGCGACTCGACGGACATCTCGGCGTAGGCCGGGGCGGACTCGGGGAGGTACCCGATCGCCCGCCGGGCCTTGATCGAGTCCTCGATCGTGTCGGCTCCGTCCACGGAGATCGTCCCGGAGTCCGGGGGGAACATGCCGGTGATCATCCGGATCGTGGTGGTCTTTCCGGCGCCGTTGGGCCCAAGGAGGCCGACGACCTGCCCGGGCGCGATGTCGAAGGAGACCCCGCGCACCGCGGGGATCGAGCCGAACGACTTCGTAACGCTTCGGACCGCGAGCATGGCCAAGGGTATGGGGTCGGCTGGAGCCGGTGAGCGCGGGGTGCCGATAAAGCACGTCCTGCGGTCGGTCGGGATGGTGATCTACACTTGCGGCCAACCGCACTGATCCCACGATGGCCGATTCCAACCAATCCATCCCGCGGCTGATCATCCTGCCCGGACCCGGCGTCTCGGTGGATGTCGTCCGCGCCGCCCTCCACGGAGCTTTCGAGGTCGAAGTCCTGGGCGAGCGGCCCCCCTCTCCCGAGGACCCCGCTCAGGAAGCAATCGGCGGGCTCACCCCCTCGGTCCGGTCGGCTCCGCTGGAGTCTCTTGCGACGCTCCTGAACGCGACGGGCGAGGGTGTCGCCCTGGCGGACAACAAGGGACGGTCGATCTGGGCCAACGACCTCTTCAACGGCCTTGACCCCGTCACGCTCGAACGGCTGACCCGCATCGGCGAGGAGGGCGCCACCGCGATGGCCGCCGCTCGCCGGTTCCTCCGGGCAGGGGATGAGATCCCCCCGCAGGCCCGGGTCTACAAGAGCGAGTTCCAGTCCGCCGCCGCCGTCGGCTCCGGCTCGGGCGGCCGCATCTACGACGTCATGGTCTCCCCGGTCGACTCCCGGCCGATCATCCCGCCCCCCGCCGCTCGCTCACCCGAAGCCGCCGCCGCCGCGAACACCCCCCCCTGGCCCCGCGCCATCGCCGTCGTCGTCCGCGACGTCACCGATGCCGCCCGACTCCGCCAGCGCATCGACGCGATCGACCAAGCCGGCAGCGACCTCGTCCAGATCGACACCGACACGATCCGCGACAAAAACATGATCGAGCGCCTCCAAGCCCTCGAATCACGCATCGTCCAAGCCGCCAAGCACCTCCTCAACTTCGACCACTTCGCCATCCGCCTCCTTGACGAGAAGACCGGCAAGCTCGAACTCGTCATCAAGCACAACCTCCCCGCCGAGTACGACGCTTTCGAGATCTACCCCCGCGCTGAGGGCAACGGCATCACCGGCTGGGTCGCCGCCACCGGCCGAAGCTACATCTGCAAGGACGCCCAGAACGACGACCTCTTCCTCCCCGGCCTGCACGGCGCGAAAAGCTCGCTCACCGTTCCCATGCGGTACCAGGGCCGCGTCATCGGCATCATCAACGTCGAAAGCCAGCAGGTCTCCGCCTTCAACGACGACGACCGCCGCCTCTGCGAGATCTTCGCCCGCTACATCGCGATGGCGACGCACACCTTGGACCTCCTCGTCGTCGAACGCACGATCACCAACCGCGCCCTCGCCGGCCGGTTCGAAAAAGAAATCGACGAGCCCCTCAAGGACATCAGCAACGAGGTTGATGTGCTTCGCACCGTCGCGGCCGCCATCGCTTCCGCCGCCGGGTCGAGCGTCGGGTCCGAGCTCGAGCCCCACATCGACAAGATTCGCGCTGATGTCGACGCCATCCGCCGGCGCATCCGCGACGCCGCCGAAGGGCCGACGACACTGCTCGGCGTCGAGCGTGCGATGGAGCAGAAGACCGTCGACCCCCTCCTCGCCGGACGCCGCATCCTCATCGCCGACGACCAGAGCAAGATCCGCCGCATCATCGGCGATGTCCTTCGAAACCGCGGCTGTGATGTCGTCCTCTGCGAACACGGC
>JBIKTT010000088.1:0-7149 GCA_044347925.1 Phycisphaerales bacterium | reverse complement strand
GGACCAGCGGTCGATCCAGGGTTGCAGGGCTTCGCGGCTGGGGGCTTCCATCAGTTGGAAGCACCGCGAGCCGTCGGGCTCGACCCAACTGGCGACGTACGAGATGTTGTCGGGCATCATCCGTCCGGAGGCGCGGAACCGATCGCCCACCGCGGCGGGGCCGGCTTTCATTGTTTCGATGACCATGTAGAGCATGGGTGGGATACGTCGGGCGTGGGGGCGTGGTTCGGGGATGGCGGGTTGGGCGACTGCGGGCGTGACGAGCTGGCGCAAGCCGTGAGTCGCTCTCGAACGCCCCAGAACGCCTGCCTGCCGCTTGCGATTCCCGCCGGAGATCAGCGGGAACACGGAAAGATCGATCACTTCTTCTCGCCGTGCCCGTGCTCGAGATGCTCTTTGAGGAAGTCGCGGCCGAAGTCGCGTTCGCGGTCGCGCCAGACGGTGTGGACGTGGTTGGCGTTGTTCTGCGTGTTGTCGTACTCGATCACGAAGGTGGGGCCGCTGAGGCGGTAGTAGTGCCCCTCGCCGCGCCGTTCGGAGCCGATCCAGGCGAAGCGAACCTTGTCGAGACCGGCTTTGTTGATCCGATCGACCTCGTGCGTCGCGAGGTCGTGCTTGAGGTTGCCCGCGAACTCGCTCAGCAGGCGGTTCACGAGTGTGCGCTGCGCGGCATCCATCGAGGAGACGGGAAGGCCCGTGGTGGCGATCTCGTCGAGGCCGCGGCCGGGAATAGCGAGAATGTCGCCCGGGACGGCGTCGCTGAGGATGGCTTCCTTCCGCTGCTCGGGCGTGAGCGAGGCGAGGAGTTCGCGGGCGAGATCTTCCTCCGCGGCCAGCACGCGGACGCCGGCACGCGGGCCTTGCTTGACCTCACCGGGGTTTGCGCCGAGGAACGCGGGCGTCACAGCGGTGGCCTCGCCCGAGCCGGTAAAGTTGAGCGAAATGTGATGGCCTTCGAGCTTCCAGCCCCAAGGGCCGGCTCCGGGCGAGCCGAAGATGGCGATGGAATAGGCGAGAGGATCGCGGCGGGGGCCTGCGCCCTTTTCCATGTCGCGGAGAACCGAATCGAGGAGCATGATCTCCTCGACCTTGTTCATGCCTTGCGAGGAGAGAGCGGACCGCAGGAGACGGCGAGCGGCGAGCTTTTGGTCGTCGCCCAGCTCGCTGAACTCGACGCCGGCGCGGTCGCGGGGGATGTAGTGCCAGTCGAGGCGGGCTTTGTCGTCGAAGGGGAGAGCGGCTTTGGTGCGAAGCGGCGCGGAGAGCGAATCGAGAAAGTCCGTGGCGGCTGAGGCCATCGGGTTCTTTGGCGCGGGGCGGGCGATCCATCCGGCCGCGGCGATCGCGGTGACCGCGAAGAGCAAGGGCATGAGCCAGCGGCGGGACGGCTTGGGCATGGGGATTCTCCGCGAAGGCGAGGTGAAAGCGGATGGCGAAAGGGGCTGGCGAAAGCGGTGTCGGCGACGCCGAAGCAGCGTGGTTCGGAACCGTACGCGGGCACTTGATTTACGACTTTCCTGTCAGTTCGATCCGCAGGGTCCCATTCGTGCATTTGGGGCACGGGGTCTTCGGTCTTTTCGAACGCCGGAGTCCCAAGACAATCAAGAGGGCGAGAAGGCATCCATCGCGATCGTTCGGATCAAGCAACCGGTGCTTCCCGCACGCTTTGCATGGGTGCAGGGCGGCGGTGGTTCGGCTGATGCTGGAGCCGCTCGGGGGAGGACCGGGTTCCGGCGAGGAGCTGAGTTTGGTCAGGTCCCGGTCGCAGTAATAGTCCAGATGTCCGCACGCCAAGCAGAGAAGGGGGTCGCGACAGATCATTCGGCCCGCTCGTCTAAGTTCGGACCATGTCTTGCCCGTGGCTTCCTCCGCCGTGCTGACTTCGAGAGGGTGCGGGCAGTTGAGTTCGGACCCGTCGTCCAAGACGACCAAAACGATCGACTCGACAAAGTCGCCGGTGGTGAAGTCGCACTGGTTACATGAGACTTTCTCGATCGTCGGCATCGTGCTCCGTTCTTCATGGCGGCGGGTGGCATGCTTCTGGCTTTGCAGAAGCATGTGAACTTTGGACGCTTGGTCCGCGACCCCGCAGGCGTCATCGACCATAGCCGGCGGTTACGCCCCCGGTGCCGCGCCGCGCGGGGACGCGACCCTGCACGGGCCTGATGGATGTCAATGACACGACGTGATTGCACCCCTGCGGGGTACGGGGTGAGTGTCGCGTTCACCGGGGGCGTTGCCCCCGGCTACTTTCTGCCAGCCCTGCGGGCTGAAGAACCGTGCCACCGATCGTGGCTCTGCACGGTCGGTGCTCTTCGCAGCACCCGACGCCCGCCGGGGCCCGCACCGATCGCTCCAAGCAGCGATCGGTGGCATCCGCCGAGGGTTCAGCACCCTTGCTCGAACGCTGCAACGAACTCAATCCAATCCGTCACATCGGAGAAGCCGTCCCTGTTCACGTCGGACGTGCGGTCTTCTGGGCATGGGGCATCCTCAAGGCATGTGACGAAGTCGAGATAGTCGAAGAAATCGATAAACCCGTCGCCGTTGAAATCCGGAACGCATGCCGGACCCTGAAATGCGATCACAAGGTCGACGTGCGCAAACCCGCGGTCATGGCCCGCCCAGCGTTCAGAATGGCTTCCATCCGCGGCGATCGTGAGCGTGTATGAGCCGGCGGGAAGCGTGCCTTCCCAGGTTTGGGGTTGCCAGAATCTCCCGCCGGAGCCGTCACTCTGCGCGTCGCCGTCGCGACGGAGGTCGAAGGTCGCGATGCCCGTTGAGATCGGCACAATGACACATCGCAGGTTGGTCGCGGACCAGTTGGGGAACACCGACGCCGCGAAATCGATGCGTACGCGTTCGGCGGCTCGCACCTCGAACTCAACCAGCGTCCGCGCGCTGTACACCTCGGAAGCGAGCGCGGGAGCCCTATTGATGCGACGGCCCCGAAACTCGCCGCGAACTTCGTTTCCCGCGACGCTGTCGGCATGGGAAGTTCCGTGCGGCAGTACGACGCTCCATGGACCGATACCGTCGAATGTCGCGAGGTCCACCCAGTCCTCGCCATCACTAGGGTCATCGGAATCGCCCTGGTAGAGATAGTGTTTCGCCTCGCTCAGCCTAGATACGACGATGACATCAGCTGCTGAAGGTCGTGCGAGCGTCGCGGACAGGCCAACAAAGAACAAAGTGACGATCGGCCGATTCGCGATCAAGCCGAGTTTCAGTGCTTCTCGGTCGGCCATGGGTCCATCCTTCCGCAGGTGAGATTCAAGAGCCCCGGCACCGTACGAGGAACCGTGCGTCAATTGTAACAGAACTCGTGCCCGATGCAATGCTCTATTCAACGCAGAAGGCCCCACGCTGGCCGGCACGCTTGCGGCAGCGTCAACGGGCGGCACGCGCGGCCTGAACGCGGCCGACTGGCTCAAAAACGTGTCCGACGTGCGATTGCACCCCTGCGGGGTGCGGGGCGATTGTCGCGTTCACCGGGGGCGTTGCCCCCGGCTACTTTCTGTCAGCCCTGCGGGCTGAAAAGACAAACCCCACGCTCGCGCGTGGGGCTCGTTGGTTTTCACACTTGATCGTTCCGCGATGCTTACCCGGGCCGCAGCGCCTTCGCGTGCACGTCCTTGAGCTGCTCGTCCGTCACGGGGCCGGGGGCGCCGGTCATGAGGTCCGCGCCGATCTGGGTCTTGGGGAAGGCGATCACGTCGCGGATGTTGCTCGTGCCGAGGAAGTTCATCACCAAGCGGTCCAGGCCGAAAGCGATGCCGGCGTGGGGCGGGGCTCCGAATTGCAGGGCTTCGAGGAGGAAGCTGAACTTCTCCTTCGCCGATTCGGGAGTGAGGCCCAGGAGCTGGAAGACCTTGCTCTGCACCTTGGGGTCGTGGATGCGGACGCTGCCGCCGGCGATTTCCTGACCGTTGAGGACGATGTCGTAGCCGGCGGAGACGATGGCTTCGATCGTGACCTCGTCATCGACATCGGCGGCGACGAACGCGGCGGCTTGGTCGTCGTTGGGAGCGGTGAAGGGGTGGTGCATCGCGACCCACTTGCCGGTTTCCTTGTTCTTCTCGAACATGGGGAAGTCGAGCACGATGAGGAAGTTCCACGGTCCGCCCTCGCTGCCGGGCTTGGGGACCAGGCCCATGTCGCGAGCGACGACCTGGCGGAGTTCGCCAAGCGACTTCGTGCACGGGGCGTAGGCGTCGGCGACGAAGAGGACGGTGTCGCCGGTTTGGAGGCCGAGCTTGGCTTTGAGCTCGTCCTTCACGCTGGCGAGGAACTTGGCGATGCCGGTCTCGAACTCGCCGGCGGCGTTGACCTTGACGACGGCACAGCCGCCCGCGCCAAAGCCGCGGACGAACTCGTTGTACCCGTCGGTCATCTTGCGGGTGAGCTTTTCTGCGCCGCCGGGGACGCGGATGGCTTTCACGACGCCACGCTTGCTGTTGAACGCGGGGCGGTCGGCACCCTGGGCGAGGGCTTCCTTGAAGAACGCGACTTCGGACTTCGCGGCGATCTCGGAGATGTCGGTGATTTCGAGGCCGTAGCGCGTGTCGGGGCGGTCGATGCCGAAGCGTTCCATGGCTTCGCGGTAGCTCATCTTCTGGATCGGCGGGACGTCGTAGCCCGTCATCTCCTTCCACAAGCGGCGGACGAAGCCTTCCATCATGTCGACCACGTGTTCGCGGCGGACGAAGGACATTTCCAAGTCGATCTGTGTGAACTCGGCCTGACGGTCGGCACGCGGGTCCTCATCGCGGAAACAGCGGCAGATCTGCATGTAACGGTCGCAGCCGGCGACCATGAGGATCTGCTTGAAGAGCTGGGGAGACTGCGGGAGGGCGTACCAGTTGCCGGCGGAGTGGCGAGAAGGCACGAGGAACTCGCGGGCGCCCTCGGGCGTGGACTTGTAGAGGATGGGCGTCTCGATTTCGAGGAAGCCGTTCTCGTCGAAGTAGCGGCGGGTGACCTGGTAGACCTTGTGCCGCGTCGCGATGGCTTTCTGCATCGACGGGCGGCGGAGGTCGATGTACCGGTGCTTGAGGCGGAGTTCTTCGTTGGCGAGTTTGCCGCCGCCGCCCGTGTCGTCGGGGAGGAAGGGGGGATTGGCGGTCTTGTTGAGGACTTCGAGCTTGGTGACCTCAACCTCGATCTTGCCGGTGATGAGCTTGGGGTTTTCCCCGCCGGCGCGGATGCGGACCTTGCCCTCGACGGCGACGACGTCCTCGTTGCGGAGGTGGTCAGCGATGTCGAGGACCTCCTTGGGGAGGGAGTCGCCGTCGAAGACGGCTTGCGTGACGCCGAAGCGGTCTCGGATGTCGATGAACACAAGGCCGGTGCCGTGGCCGCGGTAGGAATTGACCCAACCGTTGAGACGGACGACCTGGCCGACATTGGTGTCGCGGAGTTCACCGCACGTGTGCGATCGACGGAGCATGTTCGGAGTCCTTTCGTAAGCGGGCGGAGTATAGGAGTTGGTGGCCCGGTTCTCTGGCGGGCTGGTTCGCCGAACCGGGTGTCTTTTCAGAGCCCGCCGCGCCAGCAAGGGGGAATCGCAAGCCCGCTCCCGACGGGGGCAAGCCGACTCGGCCCGATCACCCTGGAGCCCGGCCGCACTCGGTACACACCGCCGACGTGCCGCGGGGGTATCCGCAAGCTTCGCAAAGGCCGAGGCGACGGCGATTCGCCCGCACGGTCCACCCGGGCATCCAAACTCCCATCGCCACGAGGCAGCCGTAGAACGCTGAATTCACCGCAAGACCGGGCCACCGGGGGTGGAGGGGGAGCCGCACGGGCTGGGTCATGAGCGGATTCAGTGGAGAGGGCAAGTCGTACACGTGCCATCCGCCGTACCACCGCGGGAACACGCCCGGGAACGCCATGGGGAACGGGCTCAGGAACGAGCTGGGCGACCTCCAAGTACCGAGCTGCACGAATTTGTACCGAACCGTCGAGGCGGCGGGCCAGCCAAGCGCGGTTTCATCGACCTGCGTCAGCATGCCGCGGGATCCGGTCAAGTATGTCCGCGTGTGTGCTCCGACGGAGTGCTTGGAGGTGGTGACCCACTCGGCGCGCTCGGTGACATACTCGGGCGCGATCGAGCCGGGCCAACTCGAGATCGGCATGGGCCAAGCGGCTTGTCGGCTTTCGTCCGTGTTTTCGACCCGAAGTTCGTCCTGCCACCATTGTGAGCCGAGTCGATACGCGAACCACCACGCTACGCCATAGCTGATGACGACGCCCGCGAGCAGGCAGAAGCCGATGCGGAGGATGGATCTCGCGACGCTCATGGGTGAATCCCGGGCTTTCCGCATTCGGTACACACCGCCGACGTGCCGCGGGGGTATCCGCATGCGACGCACAATCCCTTCCGAGTCCGTCGCCACGCTCGGAACCCGAAGACGAAGAACCAAACCACGCCCGCCGGCACCGCGTAGAGCAGGGTGCTCGCCGCGAACGCGCCCCACACCGGAAGCACCGGAAAGTACGCTTGCCCGTCGGGCACGATCGAGATGCCGGCAGGGTTGGGGTGCTTGAGCAGGTTGAGTCCGGCGTACCGCAAGTCATCGGGTCGCTGCTGCATCGGAAAGACTGACGAGGTCATCGGCCAGCGCGAGGACGTGAAGCGGCGCATGCACGCGATGGGCCAGCCGCTTCGGAGCTCGGTCACGTTGAACGCATCCACGGGTCCGTACGCAGTGAACGAACGGATCTGGATGCCGGGGCCGTCAAGCCGCTCCGTTTGCGTCGGCACAGCCGCTTCGGCGGGCCAGGTCGGGTCGATTGGCATTGGCCACACCGGGTTCGCGAGTGGAGAGGAAGCCCCGAGGCCCATGCCGGAGAAGCGGTACTCGCAAAGCCATGAGCTTGCGACGCTGAGGAGGGCGCCGGCGAAGAGGCAAGCGACCTTCGGGAGGATGAGTCGCTTGAGGTTCATGCGTGCGCCCGCTTCTGACCGCACTCCGTGCAGATCGCGGCTTGACCGATGGGGTAGCCGCACTCCGGACAGTGTCCCCGTCGCCGCCGCATCCACGAGCGAACCATCCCGACGCTTCGGACGCCCGCGACCGCCGCGCCGGCGTAGATCAACGTGTTGACCGCGAATCCGGGCCACACCGGCTTGAGCGGGACCCACAC
>JBIKTT010000087.1:0-7177 GCA_044347925.1 Phycisphaerales bacterium | reverse complement strand
CAACAGCGCCAACGCCGGCGTCGTCGCGGCCATCGTCAACGACGGCTCGACCGCCGCTCCCTTCCGTCTCAACCTCACCGCTTCCACGTCCGGCGCCTCGGGACGGTTCCAAATCGATACCAACGGGTTTGACCTCGGCCTGACGACGATGCAAAGCGGCCAGGATTCGCGAGTCTTCTTCGGGTCAAGCGACCCCGCACGCGGCCTGCTCCTGACCAGCAGCACCAACACCGTCGACAACGCCATCCAGGGCGTCAAGCTCGACCTCCTCGCCACCACGACCTCGTCGGTGATGATCAACGTCTCGCGAGACTCCGGCGCCATCGAAGCCAAGATCGACGAGTTCATCACCGCCTACAACGCCCTCTCCGACTCCATCAAGGCGCAGTCGAGCTACGACACCGATTCCAAGCGCGCGGGCCCCCTCCTCGGCGACGGCACCACCATCGCCCTCCGACAGACCATGACCTCCACCATCCAGGGACGACCCATCGGCGTCACCCCTCGATTCAACCGCGTTGGCGAGATCGGCATCAAGGTCGCCAAGGACGGCAAGCTGGAATTCAACAAGGACAAGTTCCGCGAAGCCGTCGCGCAGGACGCCGACAGCGTCGAGAGAATGCTCTTTGCCAGAGTCCAGACCAACCTCGGCGGCGTCCGCGACCTCGGCGGCGGAGCGTCGGTCATCGACCCCGACCAGCCCGACCAGTTCTCCGAACTCGGCATCTTCACCCAGTTCGAGGAGATGGCCACCCGCTACATCGACTCGACACGAGGCATTCTCACCGGGAAAGACAAGAGCATCACAAGCCTCACCGAGAACATCTCCAAGCAGATCGCCGCTCTCGACAGCCGAATCGCGTCCAAGCGCGTGGTTCTCCAGCAGCAGTTCCTCCGCATGGAGAAAACCATCGGCAGGCTCCAGAGTCAGCAGAGTTCGCTCGCCAGCATGTCAGGATGACCGCTCCAGGCGTCAAGTCATGACCTCCGCCGGACGATGATCATCCACCATGAGCACTTCCACCCCCTTCCAGAATCCGCAGAATCCGCCGCTCAGCCAGTACCTCAAGACCAAGGTCCTGACCGCCGGGCCCGCCGATCTGCGCCTGCTGCTTCTCGACGGCGCCATCAAATTCGCGCGTCAAGGCCGCGAGGGGATCGCCAAGAAGGACTACGAAGCCATGTTCAACGGCATCTCGCAGTGCCGGGACATCGTCGTTGAGCTCATGACCACCATCGCTCCCTCCGTCGAACCCTCCCTGGCCGAGAAGGTCCGCGGCGTCCTCACCTTCATGTTCACCGAGCTCACCAACGCCAGCATGGAGCGGAGCGTCGACAAAATGGACAGGATCATCGGACTCCTCGAGTTCGAACGCGAAACCTGGGCCATGCTCATCGACAAGCTCAAGACCGAGCAGACCGGCGCGAAAGCCCCGAACACCGCCGTCTCGCTCGCAGGCTGAACTCGCTCAAACGCTCGGCCGCCGCGAACCCCGCGATGCCGCCGCCGAGATCACCCCGACAAGCACGCTCGCCGCTCCGACCTGAAGCACCATCGAAGCGTGCGGGTGCGCTGCCGAGAACGCCGCTTTGTACTGCGCGGCTTTCGCCCCATCACCCTCGCGGGCCGCCGCCCAGTACGTCGTCAGGTCCTGATCCATCGCCGGCGCAAGCACCAAACCGTTGTACACCGCAAGGCTCGCCGCCACGCCCACCGCGATCCACCGAATTGCAAGCCACACACCGCCCGAAAGCCCAAGCCGCGTCGCCACCGCAAGCGACACCACCGCCACCGCCGACACCACAAGCTGGGCACGGTCCGCGATCGAAAACACCCGACGACCCACGTGCCCCGCCGCGATCATCCAGTGCTCGCCGGTGTACGACGCATAGCCCGGAAGCCTCGGATCAAGGTCCCGCATCACCGGAAAGACCACCGCCGCCGCAAGCCCAGCCCCCACCAGCGCGGACAGCCAGACCGCGAGCGAAGCCGCGTGGATCCCCTCGACCGTGCGTTCCAATCGGTTCATCGCCTGATCGTACGACCTACAACTCTCCGTGAGCGACCTCCCCCTCCACCTCTCCATCGCGGGTCTCCGCTTCGCCGACCGCGTCACGCGCGACGCACGCACCCTCATCGAATGGTGCCCGGCAGACGGCGTGCGCGGCGTGGTCCTCGACGGCACGCTCCCCTCGCTCCGCGCCCGCGAGCTGGACCGGTCCGCGAGGCGCGACCTCGCCGCGCTGCTCCGCAGGCTCGGGCTTTCGCTCGGCGGCGTCGACCTCTGGATCCCCGCCGAGCACTTCGCGCAGGGAGCGTTCGTGGATCGCGCCGTCGCCGCGACGCTCGGCGCTTCGGAGCTCGCCGGCGACATTGCGGATCTTCTCGGCCAGCCGCGCGCGTCCGCTTCGGTGAAAGTCGAACTGCCCGAGGAGCTTCACCCCGACGCGGCTCGCGGGCTGAGCGGGGAAGCAGGCGCGATGATCGTCGACCACCGCGCCCGCTCGCCTCAGGATCGTCGCAAGGGCGTGGATCCCGCTTCGGTTCTGGTGAGCGGCGGCGATCCGTCCGCGGCGCTTCTCGCGCTGGCGGGGCGCGGTCCGCTTGCTCGCCTCAGCGACGCCGGAAGCGTCGGGCGGTGCACGGTCGGAATGGGCCGGCTCCGTATCGCCGACTACGCGATGGCGGCGGCCGCGGCGGGGGCCGACCGTGTCACGCTTGATCTTCGCGGGCTTGATGACGCGGAATCGGCGCGAGCACAAGCCCTCGCCGCGTGGCGAGGGGCTTGAATCACGCGAGATTGAGCCTCGAAGGCGAGAGCGGATCGCTCAGGCCATCGTCATGCCGCCGTCGACGATCAGCGTCTGGCCGGTGAGGAACCCGGCGTCGTCGGAGGTCACGTACGCGACGGCGGCGGCGATGTCGTCGACCGTGCCCAGGCGGCGGACCGCGACCATGTCCTGAATCTTCTGCTTGATCTCTTCAGGCAGCGAAGCGGTCATGTCCGTCTCGATGTAGCCCGGCGCAACCACGTTGCACGTGATGCCCTTGCCGCCGAGTTCGCGGGCGATGGACTTGCTGAGGCCGACGAGCCCGGCTTTCGCGGCGGCGTAGTTGGCTTGGCCCGCGTTGCCGACGATCCCGCTGGTGGACCCGATGTTGACGATGCGGCCAAAGCGGTTCTTCATCATGAGTCGCCCGGCGACGCGGGCGGCGATGAACGCGGAGGTCAGGTTCGTCTGAAGCACCGTGCCCCAGTCCTCGTCGGACATGCGGAGCAGCAGGCCGTCCTTGGTGATCCCCGCGTTGTTGACGAGGATGTCGAGACGGCCGAGCTCGGTGCCGACGGCTTCGATCGCGGCGGCGAACGCTTTGTTGTCGGCGATGTCGCAGGTCTTGACGCTGGCGCTGCCGCCGGCGGCTTCAATCTGGGCTTTGAGGTCGGTGAGGGGGCCTTCGCTTCGGGCCATGAGGACGACGTGGCGTCCCTGAGCGGCGAGGCGGAGAGCGACGCCCTTGCCGATGCCGCGGCTGGCTCCGGTGACGAGAGCGACGCGTTTGAGAGCGGTGGACATGCGTGCTCCTTGGGATCAGCCGCCGGTGGGCGCGGGGGTTTCGCTTTCGGCCGGGGCGCCGCCCGAGTCGGTGTTGAAGAGCACATCAAAGTCGGAGGCGCGGCGCTGGTTGGGCTGCTGGGCCGCGCTGCTGGCTTTGAACGTCCACTGTCCGTTGACCTCGACGGCGATCCAGCCGAGGACGTAGGCGACGCCGGGCTCCTGAACAGCGAGGGTCACGGTGAACGCGCCCGAATCGCCGGCGGATTCGGCCTTGGGCTCGGCTTTGGGCTCGTCCTTGGGCTTGAGCTTCTCGAAGGTGGACAGGCGTTCTTCGAGCACCTTGGCCTGGGCTTCGGTGAGAACGCCGGTGTCGATCATGGAGTCGAGCTTGCCCTTGACGATCTCGATGATCTTCTCAACGTCGGCGGTCGTCGGCTCGTGGCCAAGCTCGGTCTTGAGCTCTTCCTTGCTCGCGTCGGGGAGGGTCTGGAGGAAGAGCTTGAGCATCTCTTCCTTGATGTCGTTGCCGATGGGAGCGGCGGACTCGGTCATCGCGCTCTCGGCCCCGTCGATGATTCGCACGACGCGGACCGACTCGATCTTCTTGGTCTGTTCCTGCCAGGCTTTGGAAGCGACCATGCCCTTGAGCTGGTTGCGCGAGGCGGGGTCGATGAGCCCGCCGAACTTCTTGTCATCGCCGCGGGCAAGACCGTCGGCCAGGGTGATGATGGCTTCGGCCAGCGGCTCCTTGGTCGTCTTGACGCCCGGAGCGACCGCGACGCGGCGGTCGGCCTTCATCGTCTGGGCGACCGCTTTGAAGTCCACGGGGACCTCAGGCGGAGGCGGGGGCGGGCCCTGGGGGGGCGGGGGCGGGGGCGGCGGAGCCTTCTTCTTGCAGCCTTCCATCACGGAGACGCCGACGACGAGCGGCGAGACGGTGGCCGCGACGAGCAGAATCGCGAGCAGGCGGTGCGACCAGTGGCGAGACGTTGACTTCATGAGAAGGGTCCTTGGAGCTTGAGATCCTCGCTTTGCGGGCAAAGCGGGGAAAGGTTCGGCGGGGTGGTTCGGCAAGCGGTTCAGGGAATCGTTGAGCGGGTGGTTCAGCGGAAACTTCAGGCGGGGTCCTCGTGGGCGGTGACCTTGACGTTCTTGTCGATCCGGCGCATCAGCCCTGCGAGCGTCTTGCCCGGAGCCAGTTCGTGCGCCTCGGCCGGCTTGTTGCTATTGGACGCCGAAGAAGCCAGCACGTTCCCGGCAAGCCATGAGCAATTCTGAGCCCAGCGGACCGGGTGTGTCAGCTGCTGCACGAGGGCTTTGCGAACCCCCGCCGCGAAATCGGCCGTTTCGTGGGCCACGCCCGTCACGTTCGAAAGCACGGGGCAGCGGGCCGCTTTGATGGATGTCGTCGCCAGCGCCGCCGCCAGCCGCTCCGCAGCCGGAGCCATCAGCGGGCTATGGAACGCCCCCGCCACCGCCAGCGCCGTCGCCCGGAGCCCCATCGCCGTCGCGACCGGCAGAGCCCGCTCGCACGCCGCTTTGGAGCCCGAAATCACGATCTGTCCCGGAGCGTTGAAGTTGGCACAGACGAGCACATCGCCGCCCCGGGCCTGTGCACAGACCTCCATCGCCTGGGCTTCGTCGGCTCCGATCAGGGCGATCATCCCGCTTGGCGTCGCTTCCGCCGCGTCCTGCATCGCCCGACCGCGAAGGGTCACAAGCTCCAAGCCGTCCTCGAAAGAAATCGCTCCGCCGACCACCAAAGCCGTGTACTCGCCGAGGGACAGACCGGCCGTCGCGGCAAGCGGGGCTTCGCCCGGCCCGTACCGCCACGCGGCTTGCAACCCGGCCCACGACGCCAGCGAGCAGGCGAAAATCGCGGGCTGGCTCGCGTCTGTCTGGTTCAGGCGTTCGGCGGGCCCCTCAAAGCAGAGCTTCGTCAGGGGCATCCCGAGACGGTTTCCAAGGACCCGATCGGCAGTGTCGAAGACCTGGCGAGCTTCCGGAGAAGCGTCGAACCACGCTTTGCCCATGCCGACCGCTTGGGCACCCTGACCGGGGCAAAGCACGGCGAGCGAAGACGGGTTGGAAGGGGGCTGATCCATGCGGGCACCATGATAGCGTGTGCCCCGCGAAACGCCCGAAACCCGACCATCCTGCTACCGGGCGGGCCGGGGCGGTAGAACGAACTCGATCCGGAACGAACCGGATTCCGAGTTGGCACGCACGGTTCCGCCGCTGAACTCAATCCGGGACTCGATCGTCACGGCCACGTCTCGGACTGGCGTCGTTTCGGTCCGCTGGTCGTACGCGAGCACGAAATCCGCGAGGTCGTGGGTGTCCACCACCCCGTCGGCGTTGAAGTCCGCCTGGGGGTCCGACCACTCCCACAGATCCTCAAACGCGGCGATGTCCGCTTCGTTCAGCTCACCATCGCCATCGACGTCCGCCGTCCACGTGGGGGCGTTCACCAACCGAAGGATGGCATTCCCGTCCGATCCGCCATCGACCTGCGAAAGCATGATCGAATCCTGCAAAGCTCGAGCGCCGGCTTCAAGAACGTCGCGATTCCGCACACGAGGGGCGGCAGTGTCGACAGCTTCCCACCCGGCCGACGGCCATCCGGCCGGTCCGCTCTCGGACGCCGTGCGCCCGCCGGCCGACGGCTCCGCCGGGAAAGGTGAAAGCGCTTCGGCGGACGCCGAGCGAGGGCCGGAGGCGGAAATGGTCACAAGCCACATCGCCGCCACCAAAATGATGGCGACCGTCACGACCAACGACCGTACTGAGATTGACATGAGAAGCCGTCTCCGTCCGTTCGCGAGACGGCTTTCGCCGCTCGCTCGCTCGCCCTGTGTGCCCCGCGCGTCCGCGGAACCCTTTCAAAACACGAACATGAACACACGGACGGATTTTCTATCCGCTCGGCTCTTGTATATCGCACTGTAGCTCGGAAGGGTTCAATAAAGCTGGCGAAAGCCCCGAAACAAGGATTGCCGCGTGGAAACCTGTTGCTTTTCGGAGGGTTGCGATACGCTCATGGAGCCCCTGCGAAGGACGCGTTCCATGACGATTGATCCAAACCTCGACCCCCGCAAGGACCTCACGGTGCTGCTTTCGGCTGCGGCCGGCGGGGATCCCACCGCCGGCGAACGGCTGCTTCCACTGGTCTACGAAGAACTCCGCAAGCTCGCGGCGGCGCGGCTGGCCCGCGAGCCGGGCGGCGGCGCGGGCTTCACGCTCGAACCGACGGCTCTCGTGCACGAGGCGTACCTCAAGCTCATCGGTCCCGGCGACATCCATTGGAACGGCCGGGGGCATTTCTTCGGCGCTGCCGCGCTGGCGATGCGACGCATTCTGATCGATCGCGCCCGGGGCCGCAAGGGCGCCCGCGGCAAGCGACAGAACATCGAGATCGAAGCCCTCGCCGCCGAGCCCGAGCCGGATGAACTGCTCGCGATCGACGAATCGCTCAAGAAGCTCGAGGTCGTCGACAAACGCAAGTACGACGTGGTCATGCTGCGGTACTTCGCGGGCCTCTCGATCGAGGACACCGCCGCCGCTCTGTCGATCAGCCCGGCGACGGTGAAGAACGACTGGACGTTCGCGCGGGCCTGGC
>JBIKTT010000086.1:0-7179 GCA_044347925.1 Phycisphaerales bacterium | reverse complement strand
TCCGTCCGGAGTCACGAGCTCCGTGGAAACGAACTTGGCGGCTCGCTCAGCAAACAACAGGTAAGCCCGCTCGTGCGTCAGCGCGAACCCGGCGGCGAAGGCGGAAATGGCAAGCCCGTTCCAGCCAACGAGCACCTTGTCGTCAAGGTGCGGCTGCTTGCGCTTTCCCCTCGCATTCAGCAAGCGAAGGTTGACGTGCGCAAGCCGCGCCTCGTCGATCCCCGCGACTTCGGGCCTCCCGTCAAGCCGGAGCACGCTTCTTGCAGGCTCGCCGGGATGGTGCGGGTCCTGAAAGTTCGGCCCGCGATTGACGCCGTAGATGTCGCCAGCCCACGCCCCATCAGCATCGCCGAGCGCGGCGTTCAGATCCTTGGGAGTCCAAAGATAGTTCAAGCCCTCGCGATGATCGACCTCGGCGTCCTGCGCGGAGAAGAAGCCGCCCTTCTCGCCACGCATCTCCCTCGCGAGATAGTCGAGCGTCCGCACCGTGACTCCGCGATAGAACGCATCGTCGTATGTCTTCGCGGCTTTCGCGTAGACGCTCGCGAGCATCGCGTTGTCGTAGAGCATCTTCTCAAAGTGCGGCACCGTCCAGTGGCCGTCCACGCTGTACCGATGAAACCCGCCGCCGACCTGATCGAAGAGCCCCCCCACCGCCATCCGGTCCAGCGTGTGCCTGACCGCCAGATCGATCGCGTCCTTCGTGTCCTGATCACCAACCTGGCTCCGCACGTCGAGCAGGAAATCGAGAAAGACCGGCTGCGGAAACTTGGGTGCCCGCCCGAATCCGCCATGCTGCCGGTCGTACATCCGAAGCAGCACCCCGACGGCTTCGGAAATCTCCGAAGCCCCGATCGCTCTGGCTTCCGGCTGACCCTGAAGCTGTTCGGCGACGGCGTCCGCGATGGCTGCCGCCTGTGCGTCCACTTCGGCCCGTTTGTCCCGCCACGCGGCCATGACGCCCTCGACCACCTGCGGCAACCCCGGCATCCCGCTCCGCGGCGCGGGAGGAAAGTACGTCCCGCACCAGAACGGCTTGAGCGTGCGTGGCTCAAGGAACACCGTCATCGGCCAGCCGCCCTGCCCACGGACGGCAAGCGTCGCCTGCATGTAGAGGTCGTCGACGTCGGGCCGCTCCTCGCGGTCGACCTTGATGCACACGAACCGCTCGGAGAGGAGTTTGCCGATCTCGGCGTTCTCAAAGCTCTCTCGCTCCATCACATGGCACCAGTAGCAGGTCGAGTACCCGATCGAGAGAAAGATCGGGACGTCACGTCGCCTCGCTTCCGCGAACGCTTCCTCGCCCCACGGGTACCAGTCCACGGGGTTGTTCGCGTGCTGAAGCAGGTACGGGCTGGTGCTCTGTGCCAAGCGGTTGGGCATGTCGGATCATTGGAGCGTGCATCCCGAGGGGCCGCTGGCTCATATATTTGGCCATGACCGTCACCGTCAATGGCGCCAGCCGGGAAGTCGCCCCCGGAACGACGATCGCCGCGCTCATCGAGGAACTCGGCCTCGGTCGCGCCGCCGTGGCCGCCGAGGTCAACAAGACCCTGGTTCCCAAGCGGCGCCACGCCGAGACCGTGCTCGCCGAGGGTGACTCGGTCGAACTGGTCTCGCTGGTCGGCGGCGGCTGAAGGACGATCCCACGCATGCACCTCTCGAAACTCACCGAGGCCGACCGCCCCGCGATCCACCGCATCATCCGCTTGGCGTTCGCCGGCACGGCCGAGGGCGTCACGGACTGGATGAAGCACGGCGGGGATGCGAACTTTCGCCTCGTACGCGACGGCGATCGCGTCGCGGCGACGCTGCTCCACGTGCCGATGGGGCTTTACGTGGGCGGCAGGTCCGTCTCGATGCAGGGCGTCGCCGGCGTCGGCGTCGCGCCGGAGAATCGCGGGCAGGGGTACGCCAAGCGACTCATGCGCGGGTTCGTGCAGGATGCGGCGGAAGACGGCTTTGCCCTCGCGGGGCTTTACGCGTCGACGCACACGCTGTACCGCGGGGTCGGGTTTGAGCACGCGGCGCACCGCTTTCAGTACGCCGTCCCGCTGGTGCAGATCGACATCACCGACGACACGGGGCCGCTCCACGCGATCACTGACGAGGATGACCACCGCGTCAAGCAGTGCTACGCCGAGTTCGCGTCACGCTTCACCGGGACACTGGACCGAGGGCCGTACGTCTGGGGCCGCGTGCGCAAGTTCCGCGAGATGGAGTACCTGGGGTACGCGGTCCCGAACGCTTCGGGCGGGTTCGACGGGTACGTGATGCTCCATCAGGGCCGGCGGCCCGACGGCCGGCAGGACATCACGCTCTCGGACTTTGTCTTCACGACGCCGCAAGCCGGCCGCCGGCTCTGGGGATTCCTCGCCGACTTCCGGATGATGGGCGAGGACCTGGTCTTCTTCGGCGGGCCGACGCACCCGGCGCTCACGATGCTCCGCCAGCAGCGGTACGACGCCCATCTCAAGGATTCGGCCCTGATCCGCGTCCTGAGCGTCAAGCACGCTCTGGAATCCCGCGGCTACCCCGCCGGCCTCTCGGCCACGCTCCATCTGGACGTCACGGACGACCTGATCCCGGCCAACCAAGGCCGCTGGACGCTCAGAATCGAGAACGGCACGCCGTCGGTCGTACCGGGAGGTCCCGGAACGGTGGCGACGACCATCCGCGGCCTGGCCATGCTCTACACCGGGTACGCGACGCCGCAGCAAGCCGCGCTCATGGGCGAGGTGCGGGGGTCCGGCCCGGACCTCGCCGCCGCCGCCCATCTCTTGAGCCAGGGGACGCCCTGGATGGTGGACATGTTCTGATCGGGTCCGCCGGGGGCTTGTCAGGATCCGTATGCTGCGGGTCCGATGGAGCACCTGTTCTCGATCAAGGGAGCTTTCGAACACCCGGTCGCACTCTGGTGCGCCGGTCTGGCTTTGGCCGCGCTGGTGCTCGCCCCGCTGATCACGCTGGTGCTGGACCGCTCGGGGCGGATCTCGGCGCGGCGGCGGACGGACATCTGGGCCAACTACCGGACATGGTGGGCGCTGGCCCCGGCGATGATCGTGCCGCTTCTGCTCTGCCAAGCCAGCGCGATGGGCCTGATGCTCGTGATCTCTCTCGTCTGCTACCGCGAATACGCCCGGGCGACGGGCCTCTTCCGCGACCAGTGGCTGAGCGCCCTGACCTTCATCGCCATCGTGGCAGTCTATTTCGCCGTGGTGGACAACTGGTACGCCCTCTTCGTCGCGCTGCAGCCGATGGCGGTGGTGCTCATCGCGGCGGCGGCGGTCCTGCCCGACAAGCCGCAGGGGTACCTGCAGCGGGTCTCGCTGGCTTCCATCGGCTTTCTCCTCTTTGGCGTCGGCCTTGGCCACTTCGCGTTCATCGTGAACGACCCGAACTACCGCCCGATCCTGGCGATGCTCCTCTTCTGCGTGCAGCTCAGCGACGTGCTGACCTTCTTCTTCTCGCGGGTCTTCCCGGGTCGCCGGGTCTTCCGGAACACTTCCCCCGGCACCACGGTGGGTGGCCAGCTCGCGGCGGTGGTCTGCGTGGCGCTGCTGGTCACGTGGCTTGGCACGCTGGTCTTCCCGGGCGGGCGGCTGGACGACCCGGGAGCCCTGTGGCTCCTGGGCTTGCTCACGGGGATCGGAGCCCAGCTGGGCGAACTGATCACCGACTCGATCAAGCGGGATATCGGGATCCGCGACATGGCGGCGACGCTTCCGGGCCACGGCGGGCTCGCCGACCGGTTCACGGGCCTCATCATGGTCGCCCCCGCGGCGTACCACATCATCAAGTACTACCAGGGGATCGCGGACGGCGCCCCGCAGCGGATTCTCTCAGGAATGCTCTAAAGCTCGCGCCATCGCAAGCGTGGCTTGCCGTCTCCTACCATCCGCCGCAATGCAGGACCGGACCTGGACTTACAAGCCCGCCGCCGACCACGGCCTCCCCCCCGCCGAGCGCATCAAAAGCGTCCGCCGCGAGCCGGGCTTCCTCTCCGTTCTCGCCCACCACGCCGCCACCGGCGTCCTCCGCACCCACTTCACCCTCTATAACCGCCTCGAGGTCGTCGGCAGGCAGCACCTGCCGACCAAGCCGCCCTTCGTGATGATCTCCAACCACCAGTCGCACATCGACGCCCCGCTCCTGTCGTGCATCCTGCCGCGGCTGGCCCGGGCCCACGCCTACCCCGTCGCCGCCGGCGATGTCTTCTTCAAAAGCCTCGCCCACTCGGTGCTCTCCTCCCTCTTCATCAACGCCCTGCCCATCTGGCGGAAGAAAGTCACCACCCACGCGCTCTTTGAGCTCCGGGAGCGGCTGCTCGAAGGGGACTCGGGGTTCATCATCTTCCCCGAAGGCACGCGGAGCCGCGACGGGCAGATGGGCTCGTTCAAGCCGGGCCTGGGGATGCTCGTCGCGGGCACCAACGTCCCGGTGATCCCCTGCCACATCGACGGCGCGTTCGAATCCATGCCCGCCGACAAGTTCTTCCCGCGTCCGCACAAGATGGTCGTCTCGGTCGGCCCGCCGCTCACCTTCCCCGACGCTCCCGACGCCCGCGAAGGCTGGGAGCGGGTCGCGAAAGAAACCGAAGCCGCCGTCCGCACGCTCAAAGCGGCCCGGGATGCCAAGAATTCTGCCAAGACCTCTGCCAAAACCCCGCGGTCATAGCACGACAACACTTGAAGCCGGCCCGGCGGAATCCTGTCACCGACTCCGATCCGCGGTTTGGCCCGTGGAGCGGCCGCCCGCCGGTCCTTTCCTGTCCCTTTCAGCCCTTGAACGGTCGTCGTTCAACCCTTCACGGTCGTCGTGAAGCCTTGAACGGTCGTCGTTGAACCCTTGAACGTCCCATTCAGCACGTCGACGGCCGTCGTCAAGCCCTTGGATGCTCCATCCAGCACGTCGACGGTCGTCGTCGAACCCTTGGATGGCCCATCCGGTACGTCGACGGTCTGGTCCGAACCCCGCGACAGACCCTCCCACAACCCGTACGCCCGTTGCCGACGAGGGCATGCGCGAGCCGCCCGCCTCGGCCTCCAATGTGAAAGCGTCCCCGCGGCGATCGTTCTCCGGGGGACGGGTGGGAGATGCTTGGAGGATGCGGACGAAGGCGGGACGCGATCAGGCGCGGCGACGGCGGAAGGCCGCAAGGCCCGTCAGCCCGGCCAGAGCGAGCGTGCCCGGCGTCGGCACCACCTCGAAGGTGATCCGGTACACGCCCGTGTCGGCCGTCAGCTGGCTCTCGAAGACATAGCCGGCCGCGGTCGTCAGCCCGTCGAAGTTCGTCGCGAGATCCGCGAAGTCAAACCCGACCACGCCGTTGTCGGCGATGCGGTCGCCGTTGCTCGACCCGACGAGGAACGCCGAGCCGAAGGGGCCATCGACCTCGGAGCCCGCATCCCAGATGTCGCGGGCACGTTGCATGATGGAGTTGCGGGCGAGGTTCCCCATCGCATCAAAGATCATGTACTCGGTCGGGCTGTCGTTCCCGATGAAATAGTCGTTGCTGGGGACGACCATCGCCCCGAAGGTGAAGTAGCGGTTCACGGCGGAGTCCACGCTCACGACCGCCGTTGCGATCCCGCCCGGCAGGAGCGGACCCGGGGGGTTGGGCACGACGGTGCCCGAAACGCCGCCGGGCTGCTGCGAAGCAAACAGCGGGAAGAAGTCGGCGCCGGAACCGCCCTCGGCGATCGAGATGGCGGCGGCGTTGGCGGCTTCGCCGCTGTTGAAGTAGTCGAAGGTCCCGTCGTGGAATCCAAAGCGAAGCGGGGCAAAGGAGACGCTGTTGCGGGGTGCGAGATTCTCGACCGTGATCCGAAGCTGGACAACATCGGCCGAGGCAAGCGGGGCGGCCGACAGAAGAAGTGCGGCCACCGTGACGATCCTGGATCTGAACATACGACCTCCGTGATGAGATGCGATCACCAGTCCGGGAAGACCCCGGCCCGATCGGGAACGAGTTCCCTTCTCGGCCCGAACGCGGGCGAGCATGGGTGAGTCGCGCCTAACGACCGCGCCTTGCAGACACGATTCAGTTTTTCGAGGATTCGTCCGCGAACCGATCCCGCAAACGCTGACGCACCGCTTCGGGCATCGCGGCTTCGGGATCTTCCTTGTTCGCGGCCCGCCCGAGGATCGACCCCAGCCGGTCCAGTTGGGCTTTCAAGCCGCGACAACCCTTGCAAATGCGAAGGTGGAGCCACAGCCCCGCCCGTTCGCCGCGGCGAAGCGGAACCTCGGGAGCGAGGGTCATCATGCGGGCATGCTCGCGGCATGGCGCGTTCAAGACACGCGAGATGTCACGGAAGAAGACGATCATGGGCGCTCCTCCCGAATCGCGTCCGTCGTGGATCCGTCGATGCACCGGCGCAACGCGAGCCGGGCCCGATGAAGTCTTGTCCAAAGATTCGTCGGAGTAATGCCCAACTCCTGACAAACCACCTCTGACGAGAGTTGGCGAAGGTCTCGTAACTCGATCGCATCGCGGAGGATCGGCGGCATCCGCTCGCAGCACTCCCGCATCGCGGCGAGCAGGGCCGCGTCGGAGAACCCCGCCCACGACGACGGAACCGTCCGCCACCTGCCCTCGGGCGTGAACTCATCCGCCGACCCTTCCGGTGCGAGGTCGGCGGTCCCGTCTGGACCGGTGCCGGCCGAAGAGCCCTCGCGGGCACGGCGGCGGTACAGGTCGGTGATCTTGTGCGACAGAATGCCGATGAGCCACGTGCGCACGGCGGAGCGACGGTCGAACGTAGGCCACGCCCGCACCGCGGCGACAAGGGTCTCCTGGATCACATCCTCAATGTTCGCCGCGGGGGCTCGCGCCACGGCGTATCGCCACAGGGCATCGCCGTGCTCCTCAAGCCAGCCTTCGGGAACCACGCTCGCATGATCCTTGACCATCAGGAGAGTCTCCGGCGCGCAAGGCAACTCGGACGCAGGAGAACGGCTGAAGTTTCAGAATCAGCATGGAAAGGTCACGTCCCCAGCGTCAGGCCAACCGGCTGCGGGCGCACGCCGTGGGTCGGCTGAAGCACCAGGCCCAAGGGAACGCGCTTGCCGCCCGGGGGGGGCATGCCTTCCTGGTCGATGTGCCGCTGGATCGCCATCACGCCCTCGATCAGCTGTTCCGGACGCGGCGGGCACCCGGGGACGTACACATCCACC
>JBIKTT010000085.1:0-7189 GCA_044347925.1 Phycisphaerales bacterium | reverse complement strand
GATCCTCCGTCGCGGCAACGGCGGGGGCCGGCGTGGTGGTGGGGGCGTCCGGGTTCCACTCGTGGGCGCATGCGGGGCAGACCATCAGCGCGCCGTCGCGATAGGTGTAGTCGGCTTGACACTTGGGGCACGCGGGCGAGTGGGGCATGGGTGGAGGTTAGCGCGGAGGGCGTGGTGCGGGTGTGCGTCGACGAGCCGCCTTCTGACGACGCGTGCAGGGTTCCTCGCGGGCTTCGAGCAGCGGCGGAAAGAGAATCTTCTTCCACTCGGCTGGTGACGCGATGACGCCGTTGATCTCGATGGTGCCGTCGCTGTGCCAGATTTCAACCGACTGATCGCAGCAGCCGCATTTCACGAGCATTCTGGCTGATCCGGGGCGGGTCGTTTTTGAAAGGTACACGCGCGGGATCCAGACGCTGTGCTTATCGCTCAAAGCCATGCGGCGGTTGAACATGGATGGTTGAAGTCGAGCGATCCTCTTGCGAAAGCGGGGAGGGAGGGGCATGGCAATGTGAGGGTATGAGAGGCTTGCATCGAAGGTTTCGTCGTGGGCCCGTCGCTTCTGCACGGGCGGGGAGTTGGAGCGGCGGGGTTTCTGTCGGGGGATCGCGGGGTGGAGCGACACGTGTGTAAGGTGAGTTCAATGAAGAGTCCGGGGCGACACGCCCCGGCTCGCGGGTTTTGTGTGTGGTTGTGGCGGGCGTGGTGGGGTGGTTGTCCATCGAAGACCCCTCACCGCCCTTCGGGCACCTCTCCCCGTTCAGAGTAACGGGGAGAGGGAGGGGGGCGACCGCTTGCGCGGTCGTCTCTTTTGTCGGTGCGAGGTCGCGCGTTGGGCGGGTCATGTCGCGCGTCAGGCGGGCGAGGGAGGTTGCGGCGCGGCGGCATTCGATGAGGGAGCTTGACTCGAACATCGATTTGCTGAGCATCTCGGCTGCGTTTTGCATGTGCATCGAAGCGAGGATGCGGCGGCGTCTTGCGAGCAGTGACTCATGCGCGTCCATGGTCGCGATGACGAGTGGGTCGGCGACGAAGGCTCGGAGTTGCGCAGGAGTGAGTTTGTGTTTGAAGAGGACCATCTCGAGGTCCCCGTGCTCCTCGAGCCAGGTGGCGAGGATCTCGTCGTGCGTGGACATGTGAACCCCCTTTGTTCCCGCGGAGAGAAGGCGCGGGGAAGGGGAGTTCTTTCGGGAAAGTTGGGGCGTCGGGAGAGATTCGGGCGTGGTGTGCGCACGAGACGCGTGTTGTCGGCGATGATCGTTCGGGACGAGTTGCGGGTTCGAATCCGACACTTGCACAGGGTCGGGTTGGGGGGGCGAACCTACCGGGGGCGGTGCTCCCGGCTACTGGCGATCAGCTCTTCGGGCTGAAGAAGGGGACAGGGAGGGTTGTGTGGGTTGCCACGTGACGACACCGGTGAAGCGAGTGTCGGGGGCGTTGTGCCGCTTCCCCCTTGCTGGCGCTGCGGGCTCTGTTGGGTGCGGACCCGCATCGGACACGGGCTGGAAGCCCGTGCTACAGCACGATGTCGACGGTCGCGCCGCTTTGGCCGGGGGCGAGGGTGTGCTCGTGCGTGCCTTCGCGGGTGCAGAGGTCGCGGAGGTGCTTCACGACGGCTCCGAATTCGCCGCGGATGGGGGCGGTGAAGCGGTGCTTCTGCTCGGTCACCGGGTGCGTGATGCCGAGGATCGCGGCGTGGAGGGCTTGGCGGTCGAGCGAGACTTTGGAGCCATCCTTCGCGGACATCAGGAACGGCTTGCCGCCGTACATGTCGTCGCCGACGATCGGCCAGCCCAGGTGCGAGAGGTGGACGCGGATCTGGTGCGTGCGGCCGGTTTTGAGCTCGAGCTCGACGAGGGAGTAGCAGTCCGAGCGGATGCCGCCGGTGTTGCGGGGGGTGCGTGAGATCGGGTTCCAGCCTTCGGCGACGTCGGGGAGCGGAGGGGCGAGTTCGGGGCGCGGCGTGAGGGAGAAGCGTTCGCGCACGCGGCAGATGGTGGTCGCGGGCTTGCCGCCTTCGTCGTGGCGGACGACCTGCTTCTCGCGGAGGCCGCGCTCGCGGGATGGGTGCGGGCCCAGGGGGAACTCGATGGTCTGGACGACGGGCTCGACCCAGCCGTGGACGAGGGCGAGGTAGCGTTTGTCGACGCGGCGGTGTTCGAACTGGTGGCCGAGCTTCCAGTGGGCTTCGTCTTGTTTGGCGAAGACGATGCAGCCGGAGGTGTCGCGGTCGAGGCGGTGGACGACGCCGGGGCGGGCGAAGTCTTCGCCGACGCCCGAGAGCGCGCCGCCCAGCTTGCTTTTGTTTTTGAAGTGCCACGCGAGGGCGTTGATGAGCGTGCCGGAGAGGTGTGAGCGAGCGGGGTGAACGATGATGTCGGGCTGTTTGTTGAGGACGATCATGAACTCATCCTCGTAGAGGATGTCGATCGCGATCTCTTCGGGGACGGCGCCGCGGGCGGTGGGGGGCGGGACGACGACGCGAACGACGTCGCCGAGGCCGACCTTGTGCGAGGCTTTCGCGGGCTTGCCGTTGACGAGGACTTCGCCCTCGTCGATGAGCTTCTGGAGCCGGTTGCGGCTCATGAAGGTGATGCGGTCGGTGAGGTACTTGTCGAGGCGTTTGTCGAGATTGCGTTGGAGGGTGAACTCGACGGTGCGGAGGCCTTCGGTCTCATCTTCGGCGGTGTCGTCGCCGGCTTGTTCGATGGCGGCGAGGATGGCTTCGGGGTCGACCTTGCCGCCGCGGAGGATGAGGGAGCGCGAGGGACCGCCGGAAGCCGCGACGCCACCGACCGAGACGGATTCATCGGCATCGCTTGACGCGATGGGGTCGGCGTGCGGTGTGGGCGGAGCGGGCGGGATCTCTCGGGATGGCTTCCGAGGGTCGGCGGGCTTGCGCGGGGGTTGGCGTGGGGGTTGGGAGCGGTCACGCATGGCGGTCGGGGCCGCTTACTTGGGCGTGGCGGGATCGGCCGGCGCGGGCGGCGTGTTTGCCGGGGGCGTGGCAGGCGGCGTGGCAGGCGGCGTGGCAGGGGGCGTGTTCGGAGCGGCACCCTCGGGCGTCGGCGCGGGGGTGTTGGGCGTCGCGGGCGAGCCGGCCGGTGCCGCAGGGGGGGTGGTCGGGATGATGGACGGGAGCGAGGGCGGAGCCGGCGGCTTGGGGAGGTCGGCCTGGCTGAGGACGGGAGCGACCTTCTTGATGGCGTCGAGGTCGGCGATGCGCTTCTTGGCGACGTCGGCGTGGACGGAGTCTCCGGCGGCTTCGGCGAGCTTGACGGTTTCTTCGTACGCGGCGGAGGCGTCGGAGAAGTTGCCGGCGCTTTCGGCGACGGCGGCGAGGCCGAAGGAAGCGGCGACAGCCATCATTCGCTTTTCGTCCGAGGATTTGGCGGCGTCGAGGACAAGCTGGTACTGCTGCTTGGCGGCGTTCAGGTACTGCTCGCGGAGGTCGTCGGTGAGGACGCCGGTGGCGTCGGCGATGGTGCCGTCCTCGGCTTTGATGGCGGCGCCGAGCGCGGCTTTCTGGCGGACGGCGCGGAGATAGGCATCGGCGGCTTGGAGCCGCGCGAGGAGAGCGACGGACTTGACGGTGGGGTATTGCTCGGCGACGGCGATGAGGGACGTGGGGTTGGGGCGTTCACCGCGCGAGGCCATGCGGAGTTCTTCGAACGCGACGCTGAGCTGGTCCTGCTGGGCTTTGTGGTAGCGGGTGTAGAGGGCGTATCCGCCGGCGATGACGGCGATCGCGATGAGGAGGGGCGTGCTCCACTTGCGGAGGAACTCGATGAACTCGAGATTGAGTTTGGAGTCTTCGAGGCCCGCTCGCTCGCGGATCTGAAATTGACGATCGTCGGTCATGGCGGTGTGTTCCAGGTTTGAGCCGCGATTCTAGGAGGGGCCGCGGCCGGCTGCCGCCGGACGGAAGGGGTGCGTTCGGGCGAGTCAGGACCAGAAGCGCCAGGGGCGGTCGGCGTGGTAGAGAGCGGAGGGGACCAGGCGTTCGCGGATGGCCTGGGCGAGCTCGGCGAAGCCCGAGCCGAGCTTGACGGAGGTTGCGAGGTCGGGTTGCCAGATGGGTGTGGAATCGGGGCCCGCGAGGTCGGAGCGGAGCAGGACGCGGAGGGTTGAGGGGGCGTGGTTGGATGGGGATGAAGGCAGAGGAGGGGGTGGGGTGGAGGGGTCTCCGCAGAGGAGGAGGAGATCGGCGTGGGCTGCGAGGTGAGCGGCGTCGCGGGCGGCTTCGCGTTCGAGCGGGTCTGCGGCGGCACGGACGCCCGGGGTGTCGACGTAGCGGACCGTGAGGCCGTCGAGGTCGAGGACGACGCCGACGTGGTCGCGTGTGGTGCCGGGTTCGTCGGCGACGATGGCGGCTTCGCGGCCGGCGAGAGCGTTGCAGAGGGAGGACTTGCCGATGTTGGCGGCGCCCCAAGCAACGACGAGCGGGGGATCGATCAGACGGCGGAGGATCGCGTCGTCAGGCTCAGGCGTGCCGGGGTGGAGGTGGTCTGCGGAGAGGTTGGGCGCGCGAGAAGCCCAGCGTGCGGGCTGTGCGAGGAGGAGGTCGATCGCGGCGGGGCTGGCGGCGCGGGCGAGGGTGTCGAGCATCGCGCTTTCGAGAGCGGAAGCGGCTTCGGGGCGCGGGGCGATGGGGGAAGCGGGCCCGGCGAGGGCTTGAAGGCGTTCGGCGAGGGCGCGGACGACGGCGGGGCCGCCGTGGGGCATGATCTGGAGGAATGTGTCGGAGAGGCGCGAGACGAGGGCGGTGTCGATGTGAGGGATCGTGCGGAGGGCCACGCTACCGCGAGGAACCGCGGGGATCTCGAGAGATTCGAGGGCGCGGTCGACCTGACCCCAGAGCTCGACGATGGCGACGGCGCCGGGGCGAGCGGGAGAAGCGAGTCGCCAGGACCAGAGGCTCATGGCTCGTCCGGGGAGTCTTCGCGGAGCAGGACGCGGCCGGCTTCGACGATGCCGTGGAGTTGGAGGTCGGGGACGACGTGTTCGACGACGTCATCGCCGTCGAAGAGGAAAGCCGCGTCGCCGCCGGTGGCGACGATCTGCGGGTAGGCTTCGTAGTACTCGGCGTAGCGCTCGGTGACGTAACGGACGAGACCGAGAGCGGCGCAGCGGACGCCGAGGAGCATGGCGTGCTTGGTGTCCTTGCCGAAGGGGCCGCGGGCGGGGTCGGGGCGAACGAGCTCGACCTCGGGGAGGGCGGCGGTGTGCTGGTGCAGGGCGTTCAGCATCATGCGGAGACCGGGGGCGATGACGCCGCCCTGGAAGACGCCGGAGCCGTCGATGAAGTCGACGGTGATGGCGGTGCCGGCGTCGACGATGACGCAGGCTTGTCTGGCTTTGGAGTAGGCTCCCAGGGCGCAGAGGAGGCGATCTTGTCCGACGGTTGAAGCGTCGTCCAAGGCGTGCTGGATGGGGACGACCATGTCCCTGCCGAAGGGGTGGACCTCGTAGCCGAGGGCGGCGAGGGCGTCGGCGAGCGGGAGGGCGACGGGTGGGTTGACGGACGAGAGGACGAAGTCGCGGGCGCCGGCTTTGTCGGCGAGGGCGGCGAGATCGCGGGCGGCGGCGTTGATGTCGGTGTGCTCGATCGGAGCGGGGTCGTGGAGGGTCCACTTGGAGACGACGCCGGCGCGGGTGCGGGTGTTGCCGACGGCGACGGCGACGAAGGAAGCGGGGTCGAAGTCCGGCGGGGTGGCGTCGTGGGGGAGATTGGGCGAGGGTTCCGGGGTCATGCGCTCACGGTAGGGTTGCCGGATCGTCTTGAAGTGCTCGCGCCGCTACCGTTGCACTTGACGATGCCCAAACGCGATGAGCCAACGCCGCCAGAGGATTCCACCCAGCCGGGCGACACGCCCGCCGGGGAGGTGTCCGAGCGGGGTTCGCATGATCCGGGGCCGATCGATCAGGCGGATCCGTTCGTTCGGTGCAAGGTGGATCCGGCGATCGAGCGGCATCGGATCGGCGGGTTCCGGTTCCCGCTGGGGGTGTATCCGGTGGAGGAACTTGGGCCCAAGCCCGGGTACACGCTTGATTTTGAGTCCGCGGACGGCGGGGATGAGGAAGCGGGCGAGTGGGAGGAGTGGCCGGATCGGTACGTGTTTGACGCGGTGCTGACGATCGAGCGGGTTCCGAACCTGGTTCGTTGCTTGCTCTCGATGATGCCGCCGAAGGTGTTCCCGATTCTGGATGTGCTGGGGCATGACGCGTTCCGCGAGATTGATCCGTACGTGGCGTACGACACGGTGGGGCTGGACCGGGTGATCGAGGCTCTCAAGCAGGTGCCGGCGTTCTTCTATGAGGATGGCCTGTGCGGGTTTGGCGCGATGTCGGAGGAGCCGTTCTTCTACTTCTTCGTGGATGAGCACAAGATCGTGACCGTCCGTGTGGAAGCGGGGCTGAAGGAGCAGGTCGAGCGTCTGATGGCCGCGTTTGATCTTGAGCAGAACGAGGATGCGGCGGGGGTGGATGCGGCGGCTCACGAGCATCGGAGCGTGCTGGTGGCCCCTGAGGATGACCCGAGGATGCTGGGGTTTGACGAGGTGGTTGAGCGGCTTCGGGATGACTGGCGGCTGGTGCTCAACATCAACCCTGAGACGAACGTGGATGACGAGGACCGGGACCTGGGGCCGACCGGGTGGTGGTGCCGAGTTCGGGTCGAGGTGCCGGTGAAGGCCGAGCAGGCTCCGGAGGGGGGCGTCGAGCCGGAAACCCTGGCGGAGACGCGGTACGTGGAGGTGGTTCTGGTGGCCGAGTGCCTCCGGGAAGCGGAGGAAGAGGCGATTCTGGCGGCGGAGAAGCACGCCGGGTTGCCGTCGAGTGCTCTTAAGGTGGAGAGCCTGGACGAGGATGAGGAGGACGGGCTGGTCCCACCTTTTGTGGTGTTTGCGGATCGCATGTCCGAGGACCAGTTGGAAACGCAGCGGAAGAGCGCCCCGAAACGGAAGGGGCCGGCGACGGGTCCGGGCATGATTATTTCGGTCAAGTGGGCGGACTGACGGCGGGGATTGCGGGTGGCCTGCGGATCGGATTGCGGGTGGGGAAGCGGGCCGGATGGGCGGAAATCCGCGTTTTCTTTCAAGTTGGGAGCGGAAAGTCGCGGCGGGACGGAACCCCGGGGTTCGGGGTTGCGAAGGGGCACCCACCAAGCCGGTTGCGTTCGGTAGCGCAA
>JBIKTT010000004.1:0-17746 GCA_044347925.1 Phycisphaerales bacterium | reverse complement strand
GTCCCCCCTCAGCACCCCGCCTCGAACGCTTCCACAAAGTCCGCGTAGTCGAAGAAGTCGACAAACCCATCTCCGTTGAAGTCCGCCGATCCCCCACCACACCCCGCTCCCTCAAAGCACGCCACATAATCCCCGTAATCAAAGAAGTCGACGAACCCATCGCCGTTGAAGTCCGCCGCGCACCCGCCGCCCCGGATCACATCGATCGACAGGTTGTCCCACCCCACCTGCCAGAAGTTAAACCCGTAGAAGAACCCCGGCACAAACGTCGTGATGTCCACCTGCCCCACGCCCGCTCCAAACGCCCCCAGCACATCCGCGTACGTCACGCCCGCGGGAAGCTCCGGCTCGAACGTCACCGGGTCTTCCGCCCCCGTCCCGCCCCAACCCGCCGGCAGCGCAAGCCCCGTCGGATCCGGGATGTCGAACGTCACCCGCGTCCACCCCGCTTCCACGCTCGGCAAGCTCGGCCCGATCGTGTACACCGACACGATGCCGTCGGAGGGGATGTCGTAGTTCCAGAACTGAAGCACGAGCGGGTAGTTCGTCGGGTCAATCGGCTCACCCGCAAAGTCCACCAGCGCGAACACCCGCACATCCACGCTGATGCGAAGCGACCCGCCACCAACGACGTACCGCCGCAGGTCCCCGTACACCCGGCTCGTGTCCTCGCGGGCGCTCAGCGTCACGCCGAAGAAGTCCGCGAGCGGCACGCCCATGTACCGGCCCGGGTTGCCGTCGGAATCAAAGATCGTCGCGATCCCGTTCGCCGTCCATCCCGACGCTTCGCCGTCCTCGAAATCAAGGAAGAGGATGTTCTCGTCGGCCCTCGCCCCGCCCGCCACCGCCGCCGCTCCGACCATGATCGCCGCCATCATCGAGTCACGCATCGCACACCTCCGGAATCACCCACGGATGTCCGCTCGAACGTCGAGCATTGCAATGATCCTAGGAATTCCCCCCGCCGCGCGATCACGCCGCCGGCGTCCCGCTCGCGCAAGCCCCCCGACATACCCTCATGAAAGCCCGGCCAACGAAGGCCCGGCCGCGCCCCCTCGCTTTCAAGAAGCCACCCCATGACATCCATCGCCGATCAACTCGGTTCCCCCGACAACGGCCCCAACGCCTCAACCCCGAGCACCGCCACCGGCCTCCCGCCCGTCTCCTCCCCCGGTCACGGCCCCCGCCCCGTCCGCGCCGACCGCGGCACCACCCTCACCTGCAAGACCTGGCAAGCGGAAGCCGCCCTCCGCATGCTCATGAACAACCTCGACCCCGACGTCGCCGAACGCCCCGACGACCTCGTCGTCTATGGCGGCCGCGGCCAAGCCGCCCGCAACTGGGCCTGCTTTGACGCCATCTGCTCCACGCTCCGCCGCCTCGAACCCGACGAGACCCTCCTCGTCCAGTCCGGCAAGCCCGTCGGCGTCATCAAGACGCACACCGACGCCCCGCGCGTCCTCATCGCCAACTCCAACCTCGTCCCCCACTGGGCCACGCAGAAACACTTTGACGACCTCGCCGCCAAAGGCCTCATGATGTACGGCCAGATGACCGCCGGCTCATGGATCTACATCGGCACCCAGGGCATCCTGCAAGGCACCTACGAGACCTTCGCCGAGCTCGCCCGCCAGCACTTCTCCCCGGCCAAAGGCGGCGACGGAACCCTCGCCGGCAAGCTCTGCGTCACCGGCGGCTGCGGCGGCATGGGCGGCGCCCAGCCCCTCTCGATCACGCTCAACGGCGGCACCTGCCTCATCGCCGACGTCGACCACACGCGCCTCGACCGCCGCGTCGAGACCCGCTACCTCGACGAGATCAACGAAGACCTCGACGACGCGATCGACCTCGCGATGGACTACGCCTCGCGCAAGGTCGCCCGCTCGATCGGCGTCAACTGCAACGCCGTCGAGATGCTCGAGCGTCTCATCGAGCGCGGCATCACCCCCGACGCCCTCACCGACCAGACCTCCGCCCACGACCCCCTCACCGGCTACGTCCCCCTCGAAATGACCGCCGAGGAAGCCAAGATCTACCGCCAGCGCTTCCCCGAGGAATACACCAAGCTCTCCCTCGCCACCATCGCCCGCCACGTGCGAGCCATGCTCGAACTCCAGTCCCGCGGCGCAATCACCTTCGACTACGGCAACAACATCCGCCAGCGAGCCCTCGACCAGGGCGTCACCAACGCGTTCGACTTCCCCGGCTTCGTCCCCGCCTTCATCCGGCCTCAGTTCTGCGAAGGCCGCGGCCCCTTCCGCTGGTGCGCCCTCTCCGGCGACCCCGAAGACATCTACACGACCGACCGCGAGCTTCTCAAGCTCTTCCCCGACAATCTCGGCCTCCGCCGCTGGCTCACCCTCGCCCGCGAACGCGTCGCCTTCCAGGGCCTCCCCGCACGCATCTGCTGGCTCGGCTACCGCGAGCGCGATCAAGCCGGCCTCCTCTTCAACGACCTCGTCAAGACCGGCCGCGTGAAAGCCCCCATCGTCATCGGCCGCGACCACCTCGACTGCGGCTCCGTCGCCTCCCCCAACCGCGAAACCGAAGCCATGAAAGACGGCACCGACGCCGTCTCCGACTGGGCCCTCCTCAATTTCGCCGTCAACATCGCGTCGGGCGCGTCCTGGGTCTCCTTCCACCACGGCGGCGGCGTCGGCATCGGCTACTCACAGCACGCCGGCCAGGTCGTCGTCGCCGACGGCACCCCCGAAGCCGCCGCCCGCATCAAACGCGTCCTCACCAACGACCCCGCCATGGGCGTCTTCCGCCACGCCGACGCCGGCTACGAAGAAGCCATCGCCTGCGCCAAACAACGAAGCGCCGACATCCCCATGTAGCATCGGCTTCCAGCCGATGTGCCTTTCTCCTCCCCCGCCCCCGGCGGGGGAGGTGGCCGAGCGCAGCAAGGCCGGAGGGGGTGTTTCGCCCCCCTCGTGTCGTGCTCAAGCAATGAATCACTCCGCCAGAAACTTCCTCGCCAGCTTCGGATACCGCCTGCGCATCTCCCCCTCATCGTCAAAATCAAACTCCGCCCCCGCAGGCTCCTTCGGCTGCTTCACATTCCGCGGGATGGCCTTCCCCGCCACCTGCTCGTACACGTCCGGCGCAACGTACCAAAGCGATTCAAACTCGCAGATCCCATCATCGCTCAGGCCCATCGGAACCGACGCAAGCGAATCCGGATCCGCCAGCGCGGCCTCGTACGTCTTCTTCCCCGTCGCAATCAGCCAGTTCCGGAAATACTCAAACCCATCGTCTGAGCATCCCCCCGCCATCAGATACGCCGCCCCCCACAGGTCCCACCGATACGCCGCGTTGCGCAGCTCCCGAAGCACCGTGTCAAATCCGGCGATCTCCTTCGCCTCAAGCTCCCCCAAAGCCTCCGCGAGTGCCTCGCACATCGCCTCCTGATCGTTCTTCCCCGCTTTGCGAGCCGCTTCGATCATCGCCCAGAACACGTCGTGTTTCATAGCCTATCGTACGAACCCGCTCCCGGCCGCGACATCCCGCCCGATCCCTGTTCCAACAGCGATCGCGCCGCCCCCATCCACGCCGCAACGCACGAAACCTGCCTCGGTAAGCTCAGGCCCCGTTCGCAGCAATCCCCACACGTTCCAAAACTGTCCCGCGTGTAAATTTCGCGCAAACACGAATCCGCCCGAGAATCCACCTCGAACTGACCCGCAATCCGGACCGCGAACCCTCGCCCTTCTGGCGAAATCGGACGCGGAGCGTCTTCCGGGAAACCAAGGAGTAGGAAAGTGCGCCCCATTCGTTCGCCATTGTTTTGGCTCCCCGCCCTCGTTGCCGGCATCGCCCCCTGTGCACACGCCCAGCCCGAAGCCATCGACATCGGAGCTTTCGCCGCCCCCGCCTCCCCCTCCTCCACCCGCGAGTACGTCGAGATCCCCTTCGGCACCTTCGACTTCGGCTTTGACGGTGAAGCCGAGACGCTGACCGTCAAGTGGCTCCGCTTCGAACTCACCGCGCCCGTCTCCGGCGACCTCTTCCTCGACATCGATAGCCGGATCTACTCGCTGGAAACCACCGGCGATCTCTTCATGGCCCTCTACGACGCACAGGGCAACCTCATCGCCACCGACGACACCGACGGCAGCTTCCCCGTGGGCTTCGCCGCCGGCCTCTCCTTCGGCTCTTCGGCGTTCCGCTCACCCCCCGACACCCCCGCCCTCGCGGGCCAGGACGGTGCGCAGCTCCCCGCGGGCACCTACTACTTCGCCCTCGTCGCCGGAAACGCGTCGAACGTCACGGCCGAGAACACCAACTGGAACATCTCGACGACCGCTTCGGTTCCCCTGGGCCTCTTCGCTCCGGGCACCTTCTATCTCGACCTCTCCTTCGCCGTCGGCAACACGACGCCGCTCCCCCCGCCCGCCAACGACAACTGTGCCGACGCCCTCGCCATCGGCGAAAGCCCCGCTCCGGGTGAGCCCGTGTGGACCGGCTCCAACGCCGGCGCGATCGCCGACGGCGATTTCCCCTGCTACACCCGCGACGGCGGCCCCGCGCTGCGTCCCAAGGACATCTGGTTCCTCTACACCCCCTCCGCTTCCGGCATCGCCGAGGTCATCGCCACCGGCGGCGCGGGCGGCGCAGCCACACCCCTCCTTGATCGCTACGCCGACGGATGCGGCTCCGGCAGCGTCCAGTGCGTCGGCGGCTCAAGCATCACTGTCGATGAAGTCACGCGCCTCGCGTTCCCCGTCACCGCGGGCCAGCCGGTCCTGATCGCTCTTGGCATCCGCGCCGGCCAGACCGGCCCCATGGAGCTCTTCGTCAACCTCATCGACCAGCCCTGCGACTTTACCGCCCCCGCCAACGCCGTCCCCGAATCCGAAGCCTTCTGCGGCGACTCCTCCAACGACGGCTGCAACGTCTCCCCCTTCGCATTCGACCAACTCGAACTCGGCCGCCCCGTCGTCGGCACGCTCTTCAACTCCACCACCCTCCGCGACGTCGACTTCTTCGAGTTCACCCTCGCCCAGCCCGCGAACGTCACGCTCACCTTCTCCGCACAGTACTTCGCCCTCGCCACCATCATCGGCGAAGAGTTCTCCCCGGGCTCCTGCTTCGGCGATGCCGCTCTCTTCCTCACAAGCCTCGACGCCGGCAACCTCTGCAACCCCATCTCCGGCTCCGTCGAGCTCGAAGCCGGCACGCACCGCCTCGCCATCGCCCACGCCTACTTCGACGGCCTCGAGTGCGGCTCGGGCTTTGAGAACTACTGGCTCCGCATCGACGACCAGAGCGCCTGCCCCGCCGACTTCAACGGCGACGACTTCATCGACTTCTTCGACTACACCGACTTCGTCGGCTGCTTCGAGGGCGATCGCTGCCCCGACGGCCGCACGGCCGACTTCAACGGCGACGACTTCGTCGACTTCTTCGACTACTCCGACTTCGTCCGGGCTTTCGAAGCCGGCTGCTGATCCAAGGCAACACGAAGGTTGACCCGAACCTCATCGGCGACTCGGCGAAAGCCCGGTCGCCGGTGTTCTTTTTGACTCCCCGCACTCCTACCGCTTCAGCCCCATCACAAAGCACAAAAACATGTGCGCCGCCACCCGCGCCGTCCGCCCGCCCTCATCATGCCTCGGGCAAAGCTCCATGATGTCAAAGCACACCGGCTCCCCCGACGCCGCAAGCTGCGTCAGCGTCCCCGACACCTGCCCCGTCCCCAGCCCCGACGGATTCATCGCCGACACCCCCGGCGCAAACGACTGATCAAAAACATCCAGATCCAAGCTCACAAACGCCGCATCCACCTTCGCCGGCGGCCCGCCACCAAGCGGCTTCCCATTGATCGCCCCGCCCTTGCTCGCGAAATACTCAAGGTGCTCCCTGCTGTTCACAAACGCCGAAGCACCCACGCAGTTCAAGGACGCAAGCTTGCAATCCTCGATCAGTCTCCGAAACGGCATCCCGCTCCCCACCTCTTCCCGCACATCCAGGTGCGCATCAAAGTACACCCCGCCGAACACCGCCTGCGGCCTCTTCTTCCGCACATGCACCACCGCCGCCCGCACAAACGGATACGTCAGGTCATGCCCGCCCCCCACCGCGATCGGGAAAAGCCCCGCTTCATGCAGCGCGAGAGCCGCTTCCGTCACCCGCCGATGCGTCTCTTCCAGCGCCTTGGCATCATCCCCCTCCGCCGGCACCACATCCCCCGCATCAAACACCGCCGGCCACGCAAACCCCGCCGGCTCCGCCGTCCCGTACTTCGCCAGCGCCGCTCGAAAAGCCGTCGGCCCCTCGCTCGCCCCCGGCCGCCCACCATTCAGCCGCACCCCAAGATCATCCGGCAACCCGATCAGCCCCACGCGACATCCCTCATGCGAATCCCGCCTGATCCGCGAAGCCATCCGCCCCGCGGAAATGCCCTCGGGCCACACACCTGGACGAACATGCGGAATCAGATCCACTGGCGATCTCCCTCTTCATTTGGCCATTTGGCCCTTTGACAATTTGGCCATTTCCCTACCGCCCCCGCCCCTTCGGATCCAGCCGCTCCCTCAACGCCTCCCCCACAAAGTTCAGCGACACAAGCGTCACCCCAAGCATCACGCACGGGAAAACCAAAAGCCACCAGTTCGACCGGTACGGATTCAGCTCCGGCAACGCATCCGCCGCCAACGTCCCCCAGCTCGGAAGCGGCGGCTTCACACCCATCCCCAGAAAGCTCAGGAACGACTCCTGCAAGATCGCCTGCGGCACCATCAGCGTCGCATACACCACGATCGGCCCCACCAGGTTCGGCAACAGATGCCGCACGAAAATCCGCGTCGGCGAAGCTCCCACCGCCCGCGCCGCATCCACAAACGGCCGCGCCTTCAGCGAGATCACCTGCCCACGAATCACCCGCGCCATCGTCAGCCAGCTCACCCCGCCGATCGCCGCGAACAAAAGCGTCAGATCAATCGCCGTCCGCGGCACCGGAAGCACCCGCGGCGGATGCTCCTCCGCCGCTCGCTTCTCCAGCGCCGCCATCGCCTGCCGATCTCCCGCAGGGACCCCCGCAGTTTCCGCCTGCCGCTCCACCCACGCCCGCCGCTCACCGTTCCGATTCACGTAATTGTCCACCGCCGCATCGCTCGCCACCGCAAGCAACACCACAAGCAGCACCGTCGGCAGCCCGTACATCACATCCACCACCCGCATCATCACCGAATCCACCCGACCGCCCACATACCCCGCCATCGCGCCGTACGTCACCCCGATCACCACCGCCACCGCCGACGCTCCCAACCCCACCAAAAGCGAAATCGCCCCGCCCACAAGCAGCCGCCACGCCAGACTCCGCCCCAGCACGTCCGACCCCAGCACAAAGCTCGGCCACGCCGCCCGAAGCTCCGCCCGCACCGCCGGATCCTCCGTCGTCTCAATCGCCCCCGCCGCAATCCCGTGCTTTCGCGCAATCTCCTCGCGCACTTCCGCCGCCACCGCCCGATCCCGCTGCCGCGCCGTCACCTCATCCACATCGCCACCCCACCACCAGACCGGCGCCATCCGCGCCGCACCCGTCTCCCCGCTCGCATACCGCCCGCCCCCGCCGCCCCCAACCCCCCACGGCAACGACCCCACACACACCACCACGATCAGCGCAAGCAGCATCCCCGCCACCCACCCACGCCCAAACCAAGCTCGCCATCCAGTCTTCACGCGCCCGGAGATTAGCACAACCCCCCTCTCCCCGTTCTGCCTTGAGAACGGGGAGAGGTGCCCGAAGGGCGGTGAGGGGTTCTTCGATGGACGCCCAACCCGCCATGTCCCCAAGTGCGCACACCCGCGAGCCGGGGCGTGTCGCCCCGCCGTGTCCCTCCCTCTCCCCACATCGCTTCGACACGCGGACAGGTGCCCGCAGGACGGCCATTGGTTCTTCGATGGACCCGCAACCCTCAACGTCCCCGCACCCCGCCTCAAAGCGGCACACAAACGGGGAAACCCAACCCCGCAGACCTCCGTCCCGACTTTCTTCCAACACCGCTCAGCGCCGGCAGCTCCAATCGCCGAAAACCTCTCCCCACCCCGGAGCACCCCATGCCGCGCGCGTTCCTCTCTCTCCTTCTCCTCCCCCTCACCCTCCTCTCCGCCTGCTCGACGAGCCACGGAACGCCCGACCCGCGAAGCCAGCTCCGATTCATCGAAGCCACCTCCCGCGCCTTCACATCCCCCGACCACGCCTGCTTCGTCCTCTTCGACGCCAGCTCCGGCGAAACCCGCGTCCGGAACCCCGCCCAAGCCAACCGCCGCTTTCCGCCCGCCTCCACTTTCAAGATCCCCAACTCGCTCATCGGCTTGGACACCGGCGTCATTCCAGACCCCGACCACATCATCGCGTGGGACGGCACCATCCACGAACGCCAAGCCAGCAACCACAACCACTCCCTCCTCTCCGCTTTCCACTACTCCATCGTCTGGTACTACCAGGAACTCGCCCGCCGCGTCGGTGAACAACGCATGAGCACCGCACTCCGCAGCTTCGACTACGGCAACGCCGACATCTCTTCCGGTCTCACCACCTTCTGGCTCCGCGGCTCCCTCCGCATCTCCGCCAACGAACAACTCGCCTTCCTCCGCAAACTCCAAGCCGGCACCCTTCCCGCTTCCCCGCGCGCCATCGCACTCACCAAAGACATCCTCATCCTCGCCCAAAGCCCAACCTTCACCCTCCGCGGCAAAACCGGCACCTATAGCGGCCCCGTCGACGGCACCCACGCCGACCTCGGCTGGTTCGTCGGCTGGCTCGAGCGCGATGGCCGCCTCCTCTTCTTCGCCGCAAACGACGCCACCGGCCTCACCGGCCCCGACGTCCGCGAGCGCGTCGAACAGATCCTCAGCGACCTCGGCGAACTCCCGCCCGATTGGTCCGCGCACATCCGAAGCGTGCCCATGCCCTGACGCGCTCCGCACGTCCCAATACCTCATCTTCATCGCAAAACAACGATTTTCTCGGCAAAAACGCTTGATCCACGCGACGCCCCGGTCTATCCTTCTTCCGAAGTGGTCCGCGTCCGACTCTCGTGACGCACCGGAGACGCTCCCCGTGAAACGCTGTTGTTGTTGATCCCCTCGCTCGCTCCGCCCGGTCATTCGTGACGGGGTTGCGGTGTACGAGGGGTGCTTCCGCGCGCTCGCTTCCCGCTCGCGGTTGACGCCCCACTTCCCAAATCCCGCTCCCACCCTCTGATCCCGCGGAGCCCGTCGTTCAATCCGTGCCTCCTGCCTCATCGGCGTCTTCGCGCCAGCGCTCCTCCGCGCCCGCGTCGCGCCGACACGGATTGCCACCCACACGTCCACATCAGTTCAGTTCTCCTCGCTTCCGTGATTCGGCCCGCGGCATCGCCGCGTCGGGTCCTCCGCGCTCCCGCGAGTTTCCCTCGCAGCCGCGGCCCCACACCCGCATCACGCAAGCTGTACCTCAATCGCTCCACACCGGAGCAGAAAGCTCAAGATTCCAATGCGTACCAACATTCTCACCAACGCCTCCCTCCTCGCCGCTCTCGCCCTCGCCTCCGGCGCTGCCGCGAGCATCACCATCGGCGCCTCCGCCGTCCGCTTCGTCGACATCTCGACGACCGGCACCTCCATCGGCTCGCTCACCGACGATTCCGAAACCACCATCGCCGGCGCCGCCCACGGCTGGACCGGCAACGGCCTCTTCAGCGGCGGCCGCTCCTTCCGCGTCGGCAACAACGGTGCCATCCTCTGGGGCTCTTCCGCCACCGACACCTTCACCGGTGCCGACCAGATCGGCTACTACAACGCCGGCCCGCTCAACGCCGACGGCCAGAACTCCATCGCAAGCCTCACCGCTTCCAACCTCGCCCAGTCCGGCAACGGCGCCGGCCTCCGCCAGTTCATCGCCGTCCTCTGGGACGACTACTTCCCCTCCACCGCCGGCGGCACCAACATCCGCTACCAGGTCATCAACAACGACCTCATCATCCAGTGGACCAATCAGGACCACTTCGCCGCTCAGGGCGCCGGCTTCGTCACCTTCCAAGCCATCTTCCGCGGCGGCGTCGCACTCGACAGCGGTCAGTCCCTCGTCGACTTCGTCTACCAGGACACCCTCTTCCAAGCCAACCAGTACCAGAATGACGGCGGCAGCGCCACCATCGGCTACAAGAACTGGAACCTCATCGCCGGAGCCAACGATGTCGAGTACGGCATCGGCGGCGGCGGAAACTCCGCGTTCAGCGACCCCACCTTCGCCGACGGCACCGGCCGTCAAGCCAAGGTAAGCGGCTGGGTCGACGGCGCCAACTCTTCACTCACCCACTCCGTCTCCATCATCGGCGTCCCCACCCCCGGAACCGCCGCACTTCTGACCCTCGGCGGCCTCGTCGCCTACCGCCGCCGCCGCAAGTAACCCGCCGGTGGTCCTAGCCCGGAAGCTCGAACCGGCCACGCACCCCGGTTCGCGCCACCGGTCATAGCGCAAGCACCAAACTCCACTTCACGAACGAACCGGGCGCGTGCCCGGTCGTTCGTTTTTCACTAGCTCTCCCCGGTTCTGCGTTGAGCACACGCACAGCTGCCCGCAGTGCGGTGAGGGGTTCTCCGATGAATCCCCACCCCTCAAAGCAATCCCCGCACACAAGACATCCCCAACCGCGAGCCGGGGCGTGTCGCCCCGCCGTCCCCCTGCCATTCTGGCACCCCCTCCCCCCTCCCGCGCCCCGCTGACACCGCCACCAGCCCCGCCGGACCCTCACCCGCCCACTTCCCAAGCATCCACGCCGCCCACCGCTCCGGCACGCCATTTGCCACATTGCTTCTCGGATGGTCAATGCGCGCCGACATCCCGAGCCCGGAAACGACCCGACGCCACCCCCCGGCACACCCGCCGGCCCAGGCTCAGGCCACCCCTCCGGGCCCGCTTCCGGCCGCCTCAACCTCCTCCTCTCCTACGCCGGCTGGGAGTCCTCCTGCTGGGTCGACCACCTCCCCCGCCTCCTTGAGCCCATGGGCGTCGTCTCCCACCGCGCCGGCACCGGCCGCGAAGCGACCGCCGTCCTCACCCACACCCGCATCCACATCGCCGTCGTCGACCTCGGCCTCCCCCTCGACCAATCCGCCGACGAAGCCCCCACCGAAGAAGCCGGCTCCCGCCTCCTCGAGCTCCTCTCCCGCCAGCCCGAGCCGCCCCCCACCGTCGTCGTCAAACGCTCCAAGTCCCACCGCGAAGACCTCCGCGAAATGAACGCCGCCCTCCGCTTGGGCGCCTTCGCCGTCGTCGATCGCCCCCGCAAACCCGCCGACCTCAACCTCATGCTCGACGTCCTGCGTCGATGCCTCCTCCGTCATTACCGCGGCATGTGGCCCGCGTAAGTTCCCGTCCTGACCCGGATCGCCGTTCGCGATCCGCCGTCTTTGTTTCCGCCTCTTTCGGAGTTTCAAGAAATGGCCAAGCAAGCATCATCGTCCTCCACCACCCTCCTCCGCCCCCTCGGTGACAAAATCCTCATCAAGCGCGACGAGGCCCAGACCAAAACCTCCACCGGCCTCTTCCTCCCCGAAACCTCCAAAGAAAAGCCGATGACCGCCACCATCGAAGCCGTCGGCACCGGCTCCCTCAACACCGACACCGGCGCCCGCATCCCCCTCTCCGTCAAAAAGGGCGATCGCATCCTCATCACCAAGTGGGCCGGCACCGAGGTCAAACTCAACGACAAAGAGTTCCTCATCATCAACGAGGACGACATCCTCGCCGTGATCGAGGACTGATCGCATGGACCTTGACGCCCTCCGCTCACTCCTGCAGCACGCGATCGATCACGGCGCGGACGCCCGCCTCATCATCGACGGGTGCGACATCCAGATTCTCCCCGCCGCCGTCGACACCGACGACAAGGGAAACCTGAAAGTCGCCACCCGCTCCCCGCTGCTCAGGAACACGCCCAGGGACGCCAAGGACCATCACCACGCGGCCCCCGCCGACGGACTCTGGATCATCAACCCCGCCCGCGTCGCCGCCGCTTGGATCCACCCCCTCCCATGACACCCGACCAACTCCGACAATCCCTCAAAGAGCTCGACGGCACGCGTGATGCCCTCTTCGCTTTTGCTTCCATGCCCTCCCACGAGTCCACGCTCCTCGTCCACAAAGCCATGCTCATCCCCGACGAGCCCGACCACCTGGTCAAACTCACCGACGGCCAGAGCATCTTCATCATCGAGCCCGAACGAATCATCTGGATCAGAATCGCCCTCAAGAAACAGGTCAACTAACCGCAGCATCTGGCCATCTGGCCATTTGACCATTTGGAGACTTTCAAACATGGCAGCAAAATCCATCGCGTACAACAACGACGCCCGCGAACGCATCCTCAAAGGCGTTCAAAAGCTCGCCCACGCCGTCAAGGTCACCCTCGGCCCCTCCGGCCGCGTCGTCGTCCTCGAGAAATCCTTCGGCGCCCCCACCGTCACCAAGGACGGCGTCACCGTCGCCAAGGAAGTCGAACTCGAAGACCAGTACGAAAACCTCGGCGCCCAGATGGTCAAGGAAGTCGCTTCCAAAGCCTCCAAGGACGCCGGCGACGGCACCACCACCGCCACCATCTACGCCGAAGCCATCTACTCCGAAGGCCTGAAGGTCATCACCTCCGGCGCCAACCCCAACGTCGTCAAGCGCGGCATCGACTCCGCCGTCACCGCCATCATCGAAGAACTCGCCCGCATGTCCAAGAAGGTCGAAACCTCCAAGGAAATCGCCCAGGTCGGCACCTGCTCCGCCAACCACGACGAGGAAATCGGCAAGATCATCGCCCAGGCCATGGACAAGGTCGGCAAGGACGGCGTCATCACGGTCGAAGAAGGCAAGTCCCTCAACACCGAGGTCGAGCTCGTCGAAGGCATGCAGTTCGACAAGGGCTACCTCTCCCCCCACTTCGTGACCAACGCCGCCACCATGGAGGCCGAGCTCACCAACCCCTACATCCTCATCTTCGAGAAGAAGCTCTCAAACGCCAAGGACCTCCTCCCCCTCCTCGGCAAGATCGCCGAACAGGGCAACCAGCTCCTCATCATCGCCGAAGACATCGACGGTGAAGCCCTCGCCATGCTCGTCGTCAACAAGCTCCGCGGCGTCCTCAAGGTCGCCGCCGTGAAAGCCCCCGGCTTCGGCGACCGCCGCAAAGCCATGCTCGAAGACATCGGCATCCTGACCGGCGGCAAGCCCCTCATGGAAGAGCTCGGCATCAACCTCGAAACCGTCGAGATCGCCGACCTCGGCCGCGCCAAGAAGGTCACCATCGACAAGGACAACTGCACCATCGTCGAAGGCGCCGGCTCCTCCGCCGAGATCAAAGCCCGCATCGAGCAGATCCGCCACCAGATCGACATCACCACCTCCGACTACGACCGCGAAAAGCTCGAGGAACGCCTCGCCAAGCTCTCCGGCGGCGTCGCCCAGATCAACGTCGGCGCAGCCACCGAAGTCGAAATGAAGGAGAAGAAAGCCCGCGTCGAAGACGCCCTCCACGCGTCCCGCGCGGCCGTCGAAGAAGGCATCCTCCCCGGCGGCGGCGTCTCCGTCCTCCGGGCCCGCAAGGTCCTCGACAAGCTCCGCAAGAAAGCCGAAGGCGATGAACGCGCCGGCATCGACATCGTCTACCGCGCCGTCGCCGCCCCCGTCAAGCAGATCGCCGCCAACTGCGGCCTCGACGGCTCCGTCATCGCAAGCAAGGTCGAAGAAGGCGCCGAAGGAAGCGTCCCCAACTTCGGCTACAACGCCCTCACCCACGAGTACGGCGACCTCATGAAAATGGGCGTCATCGTCCCCACCAAGGTCGAGCGAGTCGCCCTCCAAAACGCCGCAAGCGTCGCCGGCCTCCTCCTGACCACCGAAGCCGCCATCGTCGAAATCAAGGAAAAGAAGGCCGCCCCCGCCGGCCACGACCACGACCACGGCGACTACTAAACCCTTCACTCCGCAGTAAACCTCGAAGCCCACGGGTTCCAACCCGTGGGCTTCTTTCTTTGTACCATGCACCAATGAACGTTCGCATCATCGATGCATGGAACGGCTGGTATCATCTCAACGGCAACACCTACGGCACATGGATCCGCGGCGATGAACGCGGCTGGCGTGCCCGCCACCACCGCGAACATGTTGACGGCGACTATCACAACCCTCCCGATCCTTCCGAACACATCGCTCAGCGTGCATTCTCCAAAGCCCACACCGAAACCCCGGTCTCTCTCCCCCCGGAAGCACGACTTGTCGCATGCCACGAGTTCGTCGCGTCCCTCATCCACCAACGGATCGAAGTGATCGCTTGCGCCGTCGACGACCACCACTTCCACCTCCTCGCGAAGTTCATCCTCCCACAGAACCCCACGGGTTCCAACCCGTGGGAATGCGGCACCCACAACCAACCCCTCTACTCCTACATCCGCCACGTCACTGGACTCGCGAAGTCCCGTTCCTCCCGCGCGGTCTCTTCTCTCCATCTCGCCCCCGAAGGCGGCGTTTGGGCCAAACGCTTCAAGATCACCCCGATCACCGATCGTGCCCACCAACTGAACGCCTTCAACTACATCACCGACCACGCCGCCCGCGGCGCAGCGCTGTGGACCCACAAAGACCCACCCCCGACCTCACGACTCGTCCCCACCCCCGAGCCACCGTAATCAAAGAAGCCCACGGGTTCCAACCCGTGGGGCCGTCGCTCCGCACCCACGCCCCCCATTCGATTCGCCACGTCCGGACCTGAGTCATCCCCCGTCGCCGCCTGTACACTGACCCGATGCCCAAGCTGCTTCCCTACTCCCGATGGCTGGAACTCGTTGACGTCACCCGCCGTGGCATTCCCAAGCACGGCCAACCTGGATCGGTCGTCTACGACAACATCCTTGAGCAAGCGATCAACCTCGCCACACGCGACCGGTCCAAATTCTCCAAGACCCGTGCCAACCTCGCTCTCCTCAACGAGCTCGGCTCGGAGCTCATGAACGATGGCGTCGCCGCGGGCTTGGCTTTCAACTCGACCGAACTCATCGACCCCGGCATCACCCTCTTCAAACACCTCGCAATGCCCAAGACGGTCGCACTCTTCCAATCCGTAGCGTCGCTTCTGCCCCCGGCGGGTGGCCTGGCCAAGCGCTGACCGGGTGGCATGCTTCTCGCTTTGGAGAAGCATGCTCTTCGCGTCCCACCGACGCTCATCAAGGTACTCGCGATTCCCTCCTTCTCCCCGTCGCGTGGGCGGGGAGAAGTACCCGCGCCAGCGGGGGATGAGGGGTCTTCGATGGTCCCCCAGCCTCCCCGACTCGTCCCCGCTCTCAACCCCCGCCGGACCGCAGGGCTGCAATGAAGTAGCCGGGGGCACCGCCCCCGGTTCACCCGCCCCCACAACCCGACCCTGCAAGGGTCGGATCAAAGCCCGCGACCGAACAACCCGACGACACAACACGCAACCCGTGCGCACACCGCGCCCAAATCTCTCCCGACGCACCCACTTTCCCGAAAACTTCTCCCCTCCCCGCGCCTTCTCTCCGCGGGAAAGGGGGTACACATGTCCACGCACGACGAGATCCTCGCCACCTGGCTCGAGGAACACGGGGACCTTGAGATGGTCCTCTTCAAGCACAAACTCTCTCCAGCTCAACTCCGCGCCTTCGTCGCCGACCCACTCGTCATCGCAACGATGGACGCCCACGAATCGCTCCTCGCAAGACGCCGCCGCATCCTCGCGAGCATGCACATGCAGAACGCCGCGGAAATGCTCAGCAAATCCATGTTCGAGTCAAGCTCCCTCATCGAATGCCGCCGCGCCGCCACCTCCCTCGCCAGACTCACAAGAGACATGACGCGCAACTCCTCCCCCGCCCCCGGCGGGGGAGGTGGCCGAGTCCGCGAGGCCGGAGGGGGTGCATTTGATCCAAAAGAGACGACCGCGCAAGCGGTCGCCCCCCACACCACCACGCCCGCCCCCATCACACACAAGACGCGCGACCTCCCGTCGCACGCCCCCAGAGAGACGACCGCGCGAGCGGTCGCCCCACCCTCTCCCCCCGCCGCTCCAATCACGGCTCGTGACGGAAGAACTCCCAACCAGCCCCTCCACAAACCACACCAACCAACACCCTCTTCGCTGCCAACCACACAAAACCTCACCCCACACCCACGCCGCACGCCCGCAAGCTCATCGACTCCCTCCGCCGACCCCACGCTCCAATCCGCCCATCACGGCTGGAGCTGACGCGGACCGAAGAAAGCTCCACTCCAACCACGATCCCACTTCGCCGCACGCGTAAACTCCGCAGCTTTCCGCGGCGATGCTGCGGGGCGTCTGCCCGCAAGCACCAACGCCGCGGAGCGCCGTGACCACGATCGAAAGTCCCCCGGAGTGGAGACCCGCGATGAAGTGCCCCGTCTGCCCCGATGTTGTTCTGAATGTTGGCAACCGCGAAGGCATCGAGATCGACTACTGCCCAAGGTGCCGCGGCATCTGGCTCGATCGCAACGAACTCGACAAGATCATCGAGCGTTCCGCAAGGCTTGATTCCGACCTTCACCACGAAAGCGACCGAAGCCGCGGTTCCGCTCGCGCCCCCGAGCCCCACCAGGGCCAGCACCCGCAGCACTTCGGCTCAAGCAACGACAGCTCCCACGGCAACTTCCGCTACCAGGATCCCCATCGCAAGAAGAAGGGCGGCTGGCTCGGAGATCTGCTGGACTTCTAACCCGGGCCCCACCTTCGGCGCGTGCTGCATGGGCGCCCGCCCGGATCGCAGAGCCCCTCCGCGCCCAGACCCGCACGCTCAAAAAACAAACAACCCCGGCGGTGTGGACGCCGGGGTCATTCTCGGGACTGATCGAGATGGAGCAATCAGTTCCGGCGGCGACGTGCCGCAAAGAGCCCTGCGACCGCGAGAACACCCGTCGCGCCCGGAGCCGGCACGAGGAACCCGCGGATCTCACCGCCCGTGAAGGAGGTGGTGTGGATGTTGAAGTACGCCCGGCCTTCGGCGAACGAAGCCAGCATCCGGTTCATCGCCTGCGAGATCGTGCCCCCGCTCGCGTTGATGAACGCCGGGTTGTACGAGCTGGCGAGCGTCAGATCGAACTCGGCTTCATACCGCCCGGACCGCACGCCCGAGGGAAACCCGGGGAACGTCGGCGTCGGCGTCATGACGCCCGCGGTGCCGACAAACGGCGTCGCCGTCGGGCCGTGGATGTGGGCCGCCGTCACCGTGCCGATCAGATCCCGGAACTCCGCAACCACGTACATCCTGGCCAGATCCAGATCGACCGTGATCGTCGCGAACCCCGTCCCCGGCGAGTTGTTCGGCGGGGCTTCGGCGGGACCGTTCATGACGGCCGTGTACACCACCTCATGGGCCGAAGCCGCACCCGCGATCATCATCGATGCGGCCAGAAGGACGGAGCTGCTCAAGGTCTTCATGCGATTCTCCAGACTCTGCTCCGAGGAGCGAACGAGCGGCCGGCCGTCCCCAGAAGCGTGCACGAGCACGCTCAACGCGGCACGCGACCCCAGAGCGGGCACGCGGGCCGTGGGCACGACGCGGGCGCAGAACAGCCGCGAGCGCGGCGGCGCTGCTTCAACGAGGTCCCGAAAGGACGAAGGCATTGCGGAAACTCGATGAAAGTCACATTATCCTGCAAGTGCCGTCTCTGACAGGGTTTGAGCGGGCGTCCAACAGCCCTTCGAGCAAGGTCTAGGAGTGGTTTTTGAAGACTTGCCGCCGC